>JADCHX010000018.1 GCA_020248265.1 Rhodocyclaceae bacterium | reverse complement strand
GTGGCGACTATTCTGCCTCGTGCACAACATTGAGAAACTGGCCAGATGCGCGTTACAGTGACGGTTCGCGGGGCAGCATGCCCCCACAGAGCGATCCATAGCGCTTGCAGAAGGCGGAAATGGAAACTTGGAAGCCAGACGGCGTGAAACGCCAATCGATCACATCACCCCGGCTCGCCAGCGGCGCCGCCCGGGTTTTTGCACGGCTTCGTCAGGCAGAATAGGCACTCAGGCGCCCGTCCAGGTGCGCGTCCTCTTCGGTCGAGGTACGCTGTTGCCAATCGGATGAGATCTGCCGACGCAGTGCTGCTTGCGCAAATGGAGGAGCCCTGAGATGACGACTGCCAGGATTCTGCTTGTCCTCGGTGCCGCGCTGGTAGCAGCCTGCGGTGCCGAAGTAGCCACCACGGCTGCAACCGCTTCGAAATTGCAAGCAGTGCAGGCCGAACAGGCCAAAGCTCAGGAAGAACTAGTCAGAAAGAAGCTGGACGAGGCGATGAAGGCTGGCGAAGCTGCTGCTTCAGCCGCGGGCAACCAATAGGGAACTTTGGGACGGTAGTATTCGCGCAAGCTCTTTCAAGGGCTCTGTCACCCCCTTTCCTCAGGATTCAACATGCCCCTCGTCGACATCGTTGCGCTGCTCGCGCTCCTCCAGTTCTTCGTGTTCGCTGGCTTGGTCGGGCGCGCACGCGGCAAGTACGGGGTAAACGCGCCCTCTGTCACCGGACATGAGATGTTCGAGCGCGCCTATCGGGTGCAGATGAACACCCTCGAGTTGCTGATGCTTTTCCTGCCTTCACTCTACATCGCAGCCGGCTACTGGCCTGGTGGCTATGTCGCGGCCTGCGGTGGGGTCTACGTGGTCGGGCGCATTGTCTACCAGCAGGCGTACATGTCCGATCCGGCCAGGCGTGGCCCCGGTTTCCTGCTGAGTATCGGGCCTTGTCTCATCCTGCTCATCGCTGGCCTGGTCGGTGCAGCCCTTGCAGTCTCACGCGGCACCGCCTGAAAGAGCGGCGCGCCGCCCATGTATCTGCGTTCTGACAACGGCCCGGAGTTCGTGTGCAATGCAACAGCGATCGGCCACACTCGAGCCTTGGTTATCGCACGCGCTTCGAGTTCAAGCAGCAGTTACAGCAGTTCACCCCACCCAAAACGGATCACGCCATTGTCAACTAATCAGTGGTCGGAAAAAACCCGGCAGGTCAGTGCGACAGTGGACAGGAATACATCAGCGGAGAGCTACAGGCTTGGGGCAGAAAGCGCTTGATCAAGATCGGATGTATCCAGCCCGGGAAGCCGTAGCCGCGCATGTCGAGAGATTCAACCGGACTGCGCAACACCCTTCGAGTGATTGATGAGTGGCTAGCGGTGTCGGGGTGCGCTCACCGGCGATAATCCACCCATGAAACCAGACGAAACAGCGGGCCCGACGTCCGATCAGGATGCAGCGCATAGCCGGGAGCCGAAACCGGACAACGCCTCTGCGCTGACGGCGTCCGGCGCGACAGCCGACGTCACGGCCTTTGCCAACCGGTTGCGCAAGAATCTCGCGCACTGGCACAAGTGGGCGCGACGGCGCGGCATCACGTGTTTCCGCATATACGGACGTGACGTGCCGCAGTTTCCCTTTGCCATCGACTGGTTCGACACGGTTTCGCCACGCTCCGAAACGCACCTGCATGTCCAGGAAATCGATACCGGCTGGCAGCGCAGCGATGCGGACTACACCGCCTGGCTGACCGCCGTGTGCGACAGCATCTGCGAGGTGTGCGGCGTGCCAGCGGCGCGACTGCACCTGAAGCGCCGCGAGCGACAGCGCGGGACGTCGCAGTACGAGAAGCTCGATGGCGAGGAGGCCGAAGTGTTCGTCGTGGAGGAGGCCGGTCTCCGGTTCGAGGTCAACTTCGATGCCTATCTGGATGCCGGGCTGTTCCTCGATCACCGGCCCATGCGCGCCATGGTGGCCGAGCGTATCGCCGCGCGAGCACGGCACGGCGCCGGCACGCGCTTCCTGAACCTGTTCGCCTATACCGGCAGTTTCACCGTGCATGCCGCGCGCGCAGGCGCTGGCACGTCGACCACGGTGGATCTGTCCAGAACCTACCAGGCATGGACCGCACGCAACCTTGCCCTGAACGGCATCGACGCCCGCCGGCATCAGCTGGTGTGTGCCGATGCGCTGGCGTGGCTGGACTCGGCGGTGGCCGCGCGCGAGCGCTTCGACGTCATCGTGCTCGACCCCCCATCGTTCTCGAATTCGAAGAAGATGTCGGGCGTGCTGGATGTGCAGCGTGACCACGTTCGGCTGGTGAGCCAGTGTCATGCCTTGCTGGCCGACGGCGGCGAACTGTTCTTCTCCACCAACCTGCGTTCATTCAAGATCGACGCGGAACTGGTACAGCAATGCGCGCTGCGCGAGATCACCCGCAAGAGCGTCCCGGAGGATTTTCGTCGTCCGAGCGGTGCGGAGCCGCATCGGGCCTGGCAGGCAGAACGGATGGGATGATGAACCCTGGTATCCATCCAAGGCCGGGACGCGCCCCCTGGCTTATCGGTCAAGCGCCGACTCACCACTCAACTTCACGAGCGCCGATGCGTTCATTCTTCCTCTTCATTGCGTGCGTCCTGGTCGCACTCGTTCCTCTTCGCACGGCGCATTCGTCAGCGGGCGTTGCCGACCTGACTTTGCCATGGGTGACCGGCGAGGCCAGAGTGCCGCGCGTCGTATTCCGCACGTTCGACAGCAAGACTATCGGCGGGAAGGTGAGTTATCACGCCTACATTCCGGCGGCCTACGGCAGGTCGGAAGCCCGCTTGCCGGTGCTTTACTGGTTGCACGGGACGGACGGAGGGATTGATGGCATTCGTCCGAGCGCCAAAGTATTTGACGACGCGATCGAAGCAGGCAAGGTGCCGGCGATGATCGTGGTGTTCGTGAACGGCTTGCCCCGTCGCCTCTGGGCCGACTCGAAGGACGGGTCGTCGCCGGTCGAGAGGGTGTTCATCACGGAAGTCGTCCCCGATGTGGACAAGACCTTCCGGACGATCGCCACGCGCGAGGGCCGGATTCTCGAAGGGTTCAGCATGGGCGGATACGGCGCGGCACGGCTGGGATTCAAGTACCCGAGCCTCTTCGCGGGGATCTCGATCCTGGCGGGTGGGCCGTTCGATCTGGAGTTGCGAGGGCCCCGAGCGCAACGGAACCCGCTACTCCGAGAGCAACTGCTTCGCGAAGTGTGCGGGAATGACCCCGATTACTTCAAGGCAATCAGCCCGTGGTTCATCGCCGAAGGAGCTGCAGCAGCCTTGCGCGACCAGAAGACAGCCATCCGGCACGTCGTCGGCGCCCGGGATGACACACGCGATCTCAATCGTCAGTTCCACGAGCGGATGGCCAGGCTGCGAATCCCGCATGATTACTCCGAGTTGCCTGATGTCGGTCACGACGCTCGGGCTCTGCTCATGGCGCTTGGCGACAGAAACGGCGAGTTCTATCGGCGGGCGCTGGGGTACGCCAGATCCGAGGCGACGAAATGAACGTTTCCGGATTGGCGCGAACATCAGGCGCCCGGAGCGACCCCAGGCGGACAGGTGCGCCTGGACGAGTTTGCGTGTCGAGCGCTTGGCCTGGTCGCTTCGACGCTCGGGCAACACCCGTGCATCGTCCCCGTCGGTCCTTCGCTGTCCTCCTGTCCCTGTGGCTTCTGGCAGGGCTTCTTCCAGCCGTTGCGCACGCCTACGACGCATCCGCGGTGTTCGATGCGAAGGCAGGATCCCTGCCGCTGTTGCTCACCGTTCCCCACGACGGCGCGGAGTTCCTCGGGCTGTTTCCGCACCGGACGAAGGGTGTGACGGTTCGTGACGTTGGCACCCGGGAACTGGCCGAGCGGGTCGCCGATCACCTGGAGAAGCAGACCGGCCGTCGCCCGTATCTCGTCATAGCCAGGGTGAGCCGGAGGCAGATGGATCTGAATCGTGCCGAGGTCGACGCCGTCGAGTCCGCTGGATTGCTTCCTGCATACCGGGCCTACCACGAGCAGGTCGCGGCCTACGTCGCCGAGTTGCGCGCGAGGTTCCCGGCCGGCGCGCTGCTGATCGATGTGCACGGGCAGTCCTACGAGCCAGCCACGACGTTTCGCGGAACCCGGGCGGGGCTCACGGCCAGTCGACTGGTGGCAGGCTTCGGCCCTGGCGCGCTCCAGGGCAGCAACAGCATCATCGGCATCCTCGCCGCCAGAGGGTACGGCGTGAACCCGTTGCCTGAAGCGCCAACCTTGCGCGAGGAGGCCAGATTCGCCGGCGGTCATACGGTGTTCACATACGGAAGCCACCGACCGGACGGCATCGATGCGATCCAACTCGAATTCGGCCGGCAGCATCGGGTCGACGCCCGGCTGCCCGAAGACCTGGCCTCGGCCATCGTGGGTTTCATGAAGCACCACGACCTTGTAGCGCAGTGATGCGCGGACATTCGCCCGGTCGGCGCCTTCACCGTGTCATCATTCGGCATTGCCACATTCCGGAACCCGACGTGCAGATACGCCCAACGCCCCTTACCGCTGCGCTTGCCGGTTCTCCGCTTGCAGCTTGGGCTGGTAGCGACAGCAACGTTCACTGATCCCGAACGCCACGCAGACCAGCGTGATCGGCATCGCTTTCTCGGCGACCGCTCGAGCGGCCATTTCACGCCACTGAGATAGCCTCAGCACTTTTTTGTAATGGCCTCCGCGAAGACCTCTGCCTTGAGTCTCTCGTCCAAGTACATCTTCTTCAAGAACGTCGCCGCTCTCGAGCCCGTCTCCCGGCACATAGCCGGGACCGCCTCGCCGCCTTTGGTGCGCTTCAACACCGCCATGATCTGGCTGTCGGTGAAGCTGGCCTTCCTCATGCAGAACTTTCTGCTTGGCGTGAGAATTTCACCTCTGGACCCTGAGGATTTCGGAGCCGGCTTAGCAGATCCACTATAATTTCGCTATGAATAAAAGCCGTTTTGTTGGGGTTCAGCCTGAAAAAAGCACCCTCCCGACCGGACATGCAGGTGTGTCGCATATGGGCCATGTCCTGCGCCCGGCGCAGCACCGGTTCGCCCTGGAGCCGCGGCAGATGTTCGACGCTGCGGCCGCGGCCGACATGTTCCAGGCTGCCCACGCACCGGCCGCCGGCATGGATGCGCCACGCGAAGCCAGCACGGGCGAGGCGCCGCAGCTGCCGGCCGCACCGTCCCCTGAGGCGGCAGCTGCGCCAGCGCGAGCGTCCGAGGGCAGGGTCGTCTATGTGATCGATGCCGCAGTACGCGATGCGTCCGTCCTCGAGGGTGCGATCCCCGACGGCGCCACCGTGCTGCATCTGGCACCCGGTGTGTCCGGAATGGACCAGCTGGCCACTGCGCTGGCCTCTCTGGGTGACATCGGCGCGCTGCACCTGATCAGCCACGGCGCACAGGGCCAGTTCACGCTGGGCGGAGACACGCTCGATGTGGCGACCCTCGAGGCTTTCCAGTCGCAGTGGACCGCCGTGGCCGCGGCCCTGCGCCCAGGCGCGGACATCCTGCTCTATGGCTGCCGCATTGCCGCCGACGGCGGGCTGCTGGTCGAGCAGCTTGCACGGATGACCGGCGCGGATGTCGCGGCATCGATCGACGATACAGGCGCCATTGCCCGAGGCGGCGACTGGGTACTCGAGGCCGGTGCAGGCGAGGTGACGACGACGGTCCTGTCCGTGGTGGGATATGGTTGGGTGTTGGCCGCCCCCGACCTGACAGCACCTGCCGGGATCGTTGTCGTGGGCGAGAACACCGGTGGCACGGTGGGTGGTGGCATCACGGTCGGTGGGACCGGCACCGACGTGCTGGAGGCGACGGCTTCGGTCACCGCGGGCAAGGGTACGCTCTCCTTCGGCGCTTTGCCCGTCGGGGTGACGATCGTCTCGGGCAGCGGCACCGACGCCATCGTCTTCCAGGGTACGGCGACCGTCCTGCAGACTGCGCTGCAGGCGCTGCGCTACAGCTATGTCGGCACCTCCGAGACGGGTGACTCCGATACCCTCGCGCTGTCGGTGACCAACCAGACCACCGGTGGCACGGCGACGCTCGCCGGCGGCCGGGCGATCACCGTCCAGCCTCAGAACGATGTGCCGACCGTGGTGCCGCCGACCTTTCCGGATGGTGCCAGTCTGCTGACCGTCGCCGAGCGCGGCAGCGTCGCGTTCGCCGCGCCGGGTGTGCCGGGCGGCATCGGCGCCTCCCAGGTCAACCTGGGGTTGCTCGATTCCGACAGCACGACGCGCCAGGTGATCCTGAAGATCACCGCGCTGCCCACCCTCGGACGCCTCACCTACAACAGCCTGGAAATCGCCGCGGGCCAGACCCTGTCGATATCGGACATCGGCCTGCTGCGCTACCAGCATAATGGCGGGCAGGTGCTGGCCGACACCCAGGACAGCTTCCGCATAAACGTCGATGATGGCGCGGGCGGGCTGGTGACCAATGTGCTCGTGCCGGTGAAGCTCACGCCGGTCAACGACAAGCCCAGCGCAGCCGGCACGATCACGTTGATCGAGGGCGAGACTGGCGTGCCGCTGCGTGGCGGCAGCCTGCCGGCGCCGCTGGGTGGCGGCAGCCGTGGCAGCCTGACGATCACCGACCCGGACCAGGCGTCGGGCGTGCCCTTCACGGTGGACATCACCAGCCTGCCGGCGCGGGGCGTGCTGCGCTACAACGGCGCCGATGTGACGGCCGGGCAGATGATCGCGAGTTTCGATGCCGCGCTGCTCACCTACAGCCACGACGGCAGCGAGACCACCAGCGACAGCTTCACGATCCGGGTCACCGATGACGGTGGCGGCGCCGGAGTCGCGGCGCGGCTCACGTCTGATGTCCAGACCATCGCACTGTCGATCGTGCCCAACAACGACGATCCGACGTTGCCGGTCAATACCGGCGTGACCCTGGGCACTGGCCAGGCGGCGACCGGGCCTGAGGTCACGCTCACCCGGGCCATGCTGCAGGCGGCCGATGTCGACTCGCCCGACGATCGCCTGACCTACACGCTGACCGGCCTGCCGGCCAATGGTTACCTGACCTCCACCGACTTCCTCGGCACCTACCTGCCGGTGGGCTTTGCCTTCAAGCAGAGCGAACTGGACGCCGGCAAGATCCGCTTCGTGGCCACCAGCACCGCGCCCTTCGTCACCGATTTCGATTTCACGCTGACCGACAGCAGCGTCCGGCTGTGGCCCTCACCGCAGCGCGAGGGCGGGCTGTACGCTAACGAGACAACCACCACGCTGGAGCAGCGCAGCTTCCGCATCCAGTCCACGGGCTTGCCCGACGGCGGCGGTGGCCCCGCCCAGCCGGCCACGTCCGCTCCGGTGAACCGGCCCCCGGTCATCATCGATGACAGCCTGAGCCTCGGACCGGCACTTATCGCCGAGGGGCAGACGATCAGCCTGACCACCACGCAGCTCTCGGTCACCGATCCGGACAATATCGCCGAGGAGCTGGTCTACCGGGTCAGCAGCCTGCCGCAGCGCGGACAGCTTCTGTTGAACGGCGTGCCGCTCGTACCGTCGGGCGCGTTCACCCAGGCCGATGTCGATGCGGGGCGGGTGCAATACCGGCACGACGGTGGCGAACGGTTCACCGATGGTTTCACGTTCACGGTTTCCGACGGCGAAATCACGACTGCGGCAACCACCTTCTCGATCGACGTCAAGCCGCAGAACGATACACCCTCGGGCAGCGTCGGGGCTGTCCGGGTCCTCGAGGGCGGCTCGGTCCCGGTGTCGGTGTCATTGAGCGATCCTGACAATGCCGTTGACACCGATCGTACCGACGGCTATGCAGAGGACAACACGCTCACCTTCCTGGTGGTGAGCCTGCCCGATGCGCTCACTGGCGAACTGCTCCTGAACGGGGTGCCACTGAGCGAGGGTGCCATCCTCACCCAGGCGCAGGCGAGCAGCGCGCTCAGCTACCGGCACCTGGGAGATGAGCGCTACACCGACAGCTTCGTGCTGCGGCCGCTCGACGATCGGGGCGTGACCACCGCCGGGCAGCCCGCGGGCAACCCGACCAACCAGCCCAGCGCCGGCGCAGATGTCACCGTGAACATCAGCGTGCTGCCGGTCAACGATGCCCCGGCTTTCGCCGGCAAGCGCGAGGGCGTGGTGGGCGAGGGCGAGTCGATCGTCATCCAGGGTGCAGCGTCGTACACGGGCGGATTGACCGGTGTCACCGGGAGCGGTACACCGGTGGCCCCTGGCAGCGGCGCGTACCTGTCGTACGCCGACAGCGACAACGCTACCGACCAACGCCAGTACCGCATCACGACGGCGCCCCAGAACGGCACGATCCGGCTCAGCGGACAGGTGCTGGGCGCAGGGTCGGTGTTCACCCAGGCCGACCTCGATGCCGGACGCATCCAGTACGTGCACGACGGCTCGGAAACCGCTGCCGATTTCTTCGAATATGTCGTGAGCGATGGCGATTGGCAGGCGAACGAGACCACGGCCTTCGCCCAAGGTACGGCGACCACTGCGGGGCGCTTCAACTTCGTGATCAGCGGCACCAACGACGCGCCGGCCATCGCCGGGCCGACGGGGCCGATCAACATCGACAGTACGATCCCGGCCAACAACTCGGTTGCTGGTTTCGTGGTGAGCGACATCGATCTCACCGCCGGCATCGGGCTGGCCGAGGTAGACTTTGTGCAGGTGACGCTGCGCCTGCTCGATTCCACCGGCGCGCCGATCACGAACTACGCGACCGGCTTCGCGGGGGGCGGGGTGAGCATCGCGATCGCCGCAGGGTCCGGTGCCACCGTGACCCGATCCGGTACCAACGACATCGCGCAGTTCCAGGGCAGCCGCGCGCAGGTCAATGCAGCGCTGGCCGGTCTCACCGTCACCTTCGTCAATGACTGCGACCTGGTTTATCGGCTGCAGGTGATCGTCGATGACCGGTTGCGCGATGGCGCGGGCGTGCTGGATACCTCGGGCAGCGACGCCAACGGGGGTGAACTCAACCAGGGGCAGTTGCCCGGCAGCGCGGCCACCCCGGTGCCTGGCACGGTCTTCGACTGGGCCACGGCCGTCGACGTGCCTGCGAATGACCCGAACATCGTGGCGCGTACCGTCGATCTGCGTGCGTCGCACACCAACGATGCAGCCACCTTCACTGCACCAGCGGCCGCGACGGTCGACGAGGATGTGCGCACCCGCGTGACGGGTGCCTTCGCCGTGAGCGATCCCGAGTCTGCCGCCTTCGGTACGCCGGTGGCCGTGACGCTGTCGGTGCCCACGGGCAGCTTCGGCACGCTGGGCATCGGCACGGCTGCGGTCGACACCAGTCTCACGCCTTCGGGCGGGCAGGCTGTCACGATCACCGGTGACAATACGCGCCAGATCACGCTGACCGGCCGCGCCGCCGATATCCAGGCGCTGCTCAACGGCCGCAACTTTGCCAACGACGCGGGCGATGCCACGGGCGGGCTGTTCTACACGACGGCGTCCGACGTCAACCACGACCTTAACGGCGTGGCCGCAGGTGATGTCACGGTGTCCGGTACCTTCTCCGACTCCACCTCCGGCATCGGCGGCGACGTGGGCGCCGGCAGTGTCGCCAACAACCCGGCGGATGTCGCGACCGCAGTGACGATCACTGCGGTCAACGATGCGCCGAGCGTGGCCATGCCCGGCGCGGCGCTGGCCGTGTCGGGCACGACGCCGATCCCCCTCACTGGCGTGACGGTGGCGGACGTGGATGCGAACGATGGCTATGCGGACGGCGAGACCGACGGTACGGTGCAGGTGCTGGTGCGTCTGTTGCTGCCGGGCGGCGATCCGCTGGCGGCCTCAGCCTATGCCAGCGGTTCCGGTCTGGGCATCACGCTCGACACCACCGCAACCGGTCATGGCGCCACGGTAGATGCCGCGCTCGGCGGCATCTACGCACCGGTCGAACTGCGCGGCACGCTCGTGCAGGTGAATGCCTGGCTGGCCGGATTGCGTGTGACCTTCGGAAGCCTGGGCAACTCCAACGTCGACCAGACCTATTCGATCGAGGTCGTGGCCGATGACCGGCTGCGTAATGGAGCGGGCGCGCTGGCCAGTGGCGCGAACGGTGGCGCCACCAATCAGCAGCCACTGCTGCCGACGGTGCCGCTCACCGACACCTTCGACGCCTATTTGAGCACGGTCTCGACCTACAACGTTTACAACGTGGTGCGCGCCACGCGGTCGGTGTTCGTGTCCTCGATCAACGACCCGGGTTCGATCAGCGCGAACAACGTCACCGTCGCGGAGGCTTCCGCCACCCTCGTGCTCAACGCCGGCAACGCGAACATCACGATCGCCGATCCGGACGACAACGGCGCGAACATTCTCACGGCGACGGTGACGCTGCCCGCCGGTTCCGGACTGGTGTTCAGCGCGGTCGGGGGTAGCGTTGTCGATGTGAGCGGTGTGAGCGGTGTGGGTACAGCCCAGCTCACTCTCACCGGCGCCGAGGCGCAACTGAATGCGTGGCTGCAGGCGCTGACGGTGGCCTTCCCGGACCCGGCGGGTGATGCGCGCGCCGAGGACTGGAACGGGACCTTCACCGTCACCGTGGTCTACAACGACGCGGGCAATACCGGCACGCGGCCGTCGGGCATTCCGGGCGATACCGGCAACCCCGCGGCGAACCCCGGCGACTTCAGCTATGCCGACGGGTCCAGCGCGGCGCTGGTGACCACGCGTACCTTCACGGTCACGGTGACCGCGGTCAACGACGCGCCGGTACGGCTGACCGATTCGATCACGCTGCCTGCCGTCGACGAGGATTCCCCCGGCGGCGCCGGGGCCACTCCGCCCGGCGCCACGGTGTCGACCCTGTTCGGGTCAGCCTTCTCGGATGCCTTCGACCAGATCGACCGCGCCGTGACCCGCGGAAGCGTGGCCAATGCGTTCGCCGGCATTGCCATCACCGGCAACGCCGCGAGCGGCGCCCAGGGGGCCTGGCAGTACTCCGGCGATGGCAGCAACTGGACGGCGCTGCCCGCGGTCAGCGAGACCTCGGCGCTGCAACTGCGGTCTGGCGATCTTCTGCGCTTCGTGCCGGCGGCGCACTTCCACGGCACGCCCGGCGCGCTGACCGCACGGCTGGTGGATGCCAGCGGCCCGGCGCTCGTGACAGGTTCGACGGTGGACGTCTCCGGCGCGCTCTCCGGGGGGATCACCCGTTATTCGGACAGCGCGAACGCGGTCACGCTGACCACCACGGTGTCCCCGATCAACGACCGTCCGACGGCGGCGAGCACCGCGCTGGCGGCGACCTTCGAGGACAACGCGAACCCGACCGGCGCGGCGCTGGCCGCGCTCGGCTTCGGCTACGGTGACGCCTTCGACAACCGCACCGGCATCGCGGGCGGCGGCAATACCGCCACTGCACTGGGCAGTTACGCGATCGTCGGCAATGCCGCGAGCGTAGCCGGCGAAGGCCGCTGGCAGTTCAGCACCGGCGGCGCATGGACCGATGTGGGCACGGTGAGCGACACGGCCGCCGTGGTGCTGCCCACCAGTGCCAGCCTGCGGTTCCTGCCGGCAGCGAATTTCAACGGCACGCCGGGTGAGCTCTCGCTCAGGCTGGCCGACAGCGTGCAGGCCGCCGCCACGGGCGTGAATCTCACCGGCAGCGTGGGCCTGACCGGCACCTGGTCTCTGCCGGTGGCGCTCTCCACCAGCGTCGACCCGCGCAACGACGCGCCGGTGCTTGCCGGCACCGTCAACGCCACGTTCACCGAAGGCAGCCCTGCCGTGGCGCTGCTGAGCGGCGCCACGGCCTCGGACATCGATCTGCCCGGCGTGGTCACCTTCGGTGGCGGGCGCATCACGGTCGCGCTGGATACCTGGCGCGCTGGCGACGTGCTGAGCCTTGCGGGCAGTCCGGCCGGGGTGGCCAGTACCAGCGGCGGTAATGGCGCCTCGCTCGTCGTGCAGTTGAGCACGGCGGCGACGCCGGCGACGATCGGCACGATCCTCGGTGCGCTGCGCTACGAGAACACCAGCAACGACCCGGCGGGCCATCTGCTCGGCCCGGACGATCTCGACCGTACCTATACGGTGTTGCTCAACGACGGCAACAACGTCAACGGTACGGCCAATGCCGGCGGCAATGGCGGCGGCGACCCGACACTGAACTCGAATGTCCTGGCGGGTGTCATCACGGTGGTACCGGTCAACGATCCGCCGGTGGCGACCGACGATACCGCTACGTTGACCGAAGACACGGCGTCGGTGTCGGGCAACGTGAAGACCGGCGTCGGCGGTACGCTGGACACCGACCCCGACCATCCGAACGCGGAGCTGTTCGTCAGCGGCATCCGCGCCGGGGCGGTGGAGGGTGCCGGCGCTGCAGGCGTCGTCGGCGGCGCGGCGCTGACAGGCCAGTACGGCAGGCTGTCCATCGTGGCCGTAGGAGGCTACACCTATACCCTCGATCGCACACATCCCGCGGTCAATGGGCTCGCCAATGGGCAGTCGCTGGTCGAATCGTTCAACTATACGATCTCCGACCCCGCTGGTGGGCAGGACACGGCGGTCCTCGCGATCACCATCACCGGGGTCACTGACGGCAGCCCTTCGATCAGTGCGGTCGACGGCAATGGTGCGGCGGCCGGCCAGGCGACGGTATACGAATCCGGGCTCACACTCGACGGGCCGCCCGGGCAGTCGCGCACCGCAAGCGGCGAGCTTACGGTATCGGCGCCGGAAGGCCTCGCCACGGTGAGCATCGGTGGCACGGTCTTCACGGTCGCGCAGCTCGCGGGCTACTCCGCGCTGTCGCCCTCGGCGGCGATCGTCACCGCCGCCGGTTCACTGCGCGTGACCGGCTTCGTCGTGGTGTCGGGTGCCGACGCCGCGCCGACCTCGGCGCGGGTGCTCTTCAGCTACACCCTGGATGCCGCACAACTGCAGTCGGGCGGCAGCGAGAGCCTCGATACGCTGGCGCTCCGGGCCGTCGATGCCTCCAGCGCGGCGGCGAGCGGCTCGGGCGCGCTGGGCGTGGCCATCATCGATGACCTGGCTGCGGCGCGTGCCGACAGCGTCGTGGTGGTAGCCGGCACCACGGCGGCTGCCCTGCAGGTGGCGGGCAACGTGGTGACCAGGGCGGCAGCCGGCGATGCCAGCGATCGCGTTGGCGCCGATGCGGTGGCTGCGCCGGTGACCGCACTGTCGGCCGGGGGTGTCGCCGTTACGCCGGGTACTGCGCTGGCCGGGCTTTATGGACGCCTTGAAATGGCGGCCTCGGGCGCGTATGTGTACCGCGCCGACGCCGCCAACCCGGCGGTCGCCGCGCTCGGTCCGGGCCGCACGCTGGTCGAGGTGTTCGACTACACCATCACCGATGCCGACGGCGACACCAGCAGCACGACCCTGAGCATCACCCTGCGCGGGGACGCAGTGCCACTGCCGGCGCCGGGCACGGACCGGTCGGTGGAGGGTGACCGGCGCGATCCGTTCCGTCCGTTCGACATGCGCCGATCGGTCAACCTGCCGATGGAGCCTTCCCTGCATGTGCAGAATGCAGTGCGCGCGACGGCGGCCGGAACCCTCGAGCACGGTCGCCTGATCCAGGGTCTGGCATTGCCTCCGGGCAGTGAAATCCACAGCGACAGCCTGTCTATCCCCGACTCGATGGATCCGACCGAGCATGTGTCGCACGATGGCGTACGCTACTCGCGACAACTGCTGGCCGATGGCCAGGAGCGTCCCGGGTCGCTGGGCAATGCCTACGTCGTCGGTAACCAGAGTCTGTTCGACTCGTTCACTCCGTTCGGCCTGCGCGAGGCTATCGCCGCTGCGCCCGAAGAAGCCGTCCGGGTCGCCCGCGACGAACCGCTGCCGGTTGCGGATCGGTCATGGCAAGCCGAAGAGGGCCCTGGTGCGAACGCCGTGGCGCAGGAGGGGACGAACGCTACGCGCGCCGTGACGCTGGGGCCGCCGGCGCCCTGGACGGGCTTCACCCAGCAGTTGCGCCAGGTGGCGCTCGAGCGCGCGCTGGTGCGCGAAGGGCAGTCGTCGCCGACGCTGCCGCGCGTGGTGCACGCGCCGGCGGCAGCTACAACGGAAGGTGCGCGTACCCTTGCGCGCGCCGGTTGAGAGACACGAGGTACGTCAGTACATGATGAGTGATCCGACCCGCAGATTCGCGCGATCCACCCGCTGGGCACTGGCCGGCGCAGTCGTCCTGGCCTTGTCCGGCTGCTCGATCGTTCCCGAGCGCCTGACGGCCGAGCAGATCGAAGAGCGGGTGCGCCGTGACCGCGATGCGATGTACGCCGACCAGGAAGTGCTCACCGAGCCGCTCACCTTCTCAGGTGCGCTGGCGCGGGCGCTCAAGTACAACCTCGACTACCGGCTCAAGCTGATGGAGATCGCGCTGTCGCAGGGGCTGTTCGACGTGTCTCGCGTGGATCTGCTGCCGCGGGTGGTCGCCGATGCCGGCTACCGGTCGCGCAGCAACGACTCCGGCGGCACCAGCATCGGCATCGAGGACCGGCTGGTCAGCCTGCGCCCGTCGACCGCCGAGGCGCGCGCCCTGAGCACGTCCCGGGCGGAGTTCTCATGGAACGTGCTCGATTTCGGCATCAGCTACTACCGCGCCAAGCAGGCAGCCGACGAGGTGAGCATCGCCGAGGAGCGGCGGCGCAAGGTCCTGCAGAACATCGTGCAGGACGTACGCAGCGCCTACTGGCGGGCAGCCGCGGCGCAGCGCCTGTCCGGCGAGGCCGATGCCCTGCTGGTGAAGATACGCTCGGCGATCGAGCGTTCGCGCGACGCCGAGCGCGCGGGCGTGCTGCCCCCAGTGCAGGCGTTGGCCTATCAGCGTGCCCTGCTCGACGCGATGACGCTGGTGAACCTGCGCCGCCAGGAGATGGAGTTCGCCCGCCGCGAACTGGCGGCGCTGATGAACGTGCGCCCCGGTATCGAGGTACGCATCGCCGATGTGGCCGAGCCGCCGCTGCTGGCCGTGCCGGTCGACATGCCCGCGCTGGAGCGCATGGCGCTCACCCGGCGGCCGGAACTGCTCGAGGAAGACTACCGGGCGCGCATCACCCAGAGCGAGGCGCGCCGGCAACTGGCTTCGTTGTTTCCCAACCTGAACATCTTCGCCGGCGCTAGCTACAACTCGAATCCGTACCTGTACAACAACGCCTGGTCCGATGCCGGCGCGAGCGTGTCGATCAACCTGATGCGGCTGACCGGCCTGCCCACGATGCGGCGGGCCAACGAGGCGCGCGCGCAGACCGACAGCGCCCGCCGCATGGCGCTGTCGATGGCGGTGATCACCCAGGTGCGGGTATCCGTGGAGCGCTACCGCCTGACCACGCTCGATCACGACCTTGCACGGGAGTCCACCCAGGTCGATCAGCGCCTGTCGGCGATCTCGCGCGCCAGCGCGGCGAGCCGCCTCGAGAGCGAACTCGAGGCACTGCGCACCGAGAGCCGTGCACTGGTTTCGCGCTACCAGCAGGCGACTGCCTACGCCGCCGCGCAGGCGGCCTTCGGGCGGGTGATGAACTCGCTCGGCATCGACCTGCTGCCCGGCGAGGTCCGCTCGGCCGAACTGCCCGACCTGCAGCGTGCGATCGAGACGTCGCTCACCGCCGGCGAGCGCGAGGCGTTTCGCATCGGGGTAGCCGAGGTGCCCGTGCAGCGGCCGGTGCGCGTGGCGATCGAGGGCCTGGGCGGGCAGGAAGATGAAGCCACCGTGCGCGAGTCGGTCGAACGCGTGCTCGCGCGCAGCCAGGTCGGCGTGCGTACGGCCGACGATGCTTTCCGGCTGTTGCTCGCGTTCACGTCGCCGCCGGCCGGTGGCGGCCGCGCCGCCTGGCGGATAGAGGTCGCCGATGCCGCGGGCAAGCCGGTGTTCGGCTCCGACTACACCAGCGTGCTGCCAGCAACCTCCGATGCGAAGACGATTTCGGCCTTCGCCGAAGCGGCAGTACTGTCGGTGATGGCGCGGCTGCGCGAAGCGTTGGGCGCGCGGGGCGTGGGCCGATGAATACCGACCGCGCGCCGGTGGATATCCCGACCGCATGGTGGACGGGCACGGTATGCGCCGTGCTGGTACTGGCGCTCGGGTACGGCGTGCCGGCGTTGGCGCAGGTGCCGGTACCAGTCGCGCCGGGGGATGCGGCGGGCCGGTTGCGCGCGACGGACATCGAAGTACGCCTGCTGGTGGTCGCCGACCAGGAGAGCGCGATGTCGGCGCCGGCTGCGGCCCGGGTGTCCGCAGTCGAGGTACGCCTGGGCGACGCGGTGGCCGCCGGTCGTCCGCTGGTGCGGTTCGAATGCGCCGAGGTGGAAGCGCGCCGAGAGGCGGCCGCTGCCGAGGCGAGTGCCGCGCGCCTGCAGCACGAGGCCAAGCTGCGCCTGCAGGGGCTGCAGTCGGCCGCCGAGATCGAGGTGTCAATGGCCGCGGCGGCAGTCGACCGGGCGCAGGCTCAGACACGGGTGATAGAGGCCCAGCTGGCGCAGTGCGTGGTGCGTGCGCCGTTCGACGGACGGGTGGCCCGCATCCACGTCCGGCCGGGCCAGAGCGTCACGGCTGGCGCGCCGATCATCGATGTGGTGGGCAGCGGTGCGGTCAGGGCAAGGGTGAATGCACCCTCGCGGTGGCTGGCCTGGCTCAAGCCGGGCGAGCGGCTCGACGCCGTGATCGACGAGACCGGGCGCCGTCACGCGATGCGCGTGGCACGCGTGGCAGGGCGGGTCGATGCAGTCAGCCAGACCATCGAACTCGAGATGACCTTCGAAGGCGGTGGCGCCGACCTGCTGCCCGGCATGAGCGGCCGGGTGGTCGTACCCCGGCGCTAGCTTCCGGATGCCGGTCGTCGATCAGGGTGCAGTCGTGCATCTGCGTCTCACCGCACAGATGCGGGAGGCGCGCGACCTGCCGGCGCTGAGCTTCGTGCTGTGCAACGAACTGCGTGCGCTGGTCGAGTACCGGCAGGCGGCCATCGTGGCCTGCGATGCGGCCGGACGCGGTACGCTGCTCGCGCACTCGGGCCTGGTCGCGGTGGATGCGGATACGCCGTTCGCGCTGTGGCTCGGCGAGATGGTGGATGCGCTGCGGCCGGCGCTGATCGGGCTGCCGTCCGATGCCGCCATGCTCGCCGCCGACGCGAGCAGCCTGCCGGCGCGGCTGGCCGATGGCTGGTCGGAGTGGCTGCCGCCGCACGCGCTGCTGCTGCCGCTGCGCGGACCGGATGCCGTCGTGCGCGCGGTGCTGGTGCTGGCTCGCGAGTCGCCCTGGCCGCAGGCGCTGGACGACGGGAGCCCATCCTGGTGGCTGGCGGCCGCCGCCGGCGCGGCCGGTCACGCATGGTGGGCGCTTGCGTCACGGCGGCCGCGCCTCGCCGAGCGCTGGCGCATGGCCGCGGGTTCAGGTCGCACCAGGATCGGGGTGCTCGCTGTCCTGTTGCTGCTGGCGGTGCCTGTACGCGAGTACTCGCTCGCGCCAGCCGAGGTGATTTCCCTGGCGAGCCAGGTCATCGCAGCGCCGCAGACCGGTGTGATCCGCACGATGCGCGTGCCGCCCAACACCCCGGTGCGCAAGGGCGATGTGCTCGCCGAGTTCGACGACACCAGCCTGCGCAGCCGCCTGTCGGTGGCGCGGGCATCGATGGCGACCACCCGGGCCGAGTTCCTGCAATCTTCGCAGCGCGCCTTCGACCGGCAGGAGGCGCGCGCCGAAGTCGGACAGGCCGAGGCGCGGGTGCGCGAGCGCGAGGCCGAGATCGCCGGCCTGACCGCGGAACTCGCGCGCCTGCAGGTGGTGGCGCCCGCCGATGGCGTGTTCGTCTACTCCCATCCCGATGACTGGGCCGGAAAGCCGGTGCAGACCGGCGAGCGCATCGGGCTGCTGAGCGATCCGGGGCAGCCGGGCATCCAGGCCTGGGTGCCGGTGGCCGATGCGATCAACCTGGCGCCGGGCGCACCGATGACGCTGTTCCTGCGGGTGGCGCCGTTGCAGCCCCTGTCGGGCAGCCTCGACCATGCGTCCTACCAGGTCGCCGACTCGCCCGAAGGCATTGCCGGCTACCGGGTGCGCGGGCGCCTGCAGGCCGGCAGCGAGGCCGTGCGTGTCGGGTTACGCGGCACGGTACGCATCGCGGGCGAATGGACCGTGCTCGGCTACCTGCTGTTGCGCCGGCCGCTGGCGGCCCTGCGCGAGTGGTGCGGATGCTGATTTCGGCCGTCGCTGCAGCGGAAGGGGCGATCCCGGTGGGGCGCCCTGCACAGGCGGCGCCCGTACCCTGGCCCGAGCTGCGGGAGGAACTGCGCCTGCACCGTGCCGGCGACAACCCCGACGGCTCGCCGGCCTGGCATGTCGCCGACCCGGTGGCCAACCGCTACTGCCGCATCGGCTGGCTGGAGTTCGAGATGCTGGCGCGCTGGCATCTCGGGGATGCCGCGCAGATCGCGGCGCAGATCCGCGCCGACACCGTCCTGCAGGTCGAGCCGGCCGATGTCGAGGCCTTCGCCGCATTCCTGCGTGCACAGCAGTTGCTGCGCGCGTTGCCGGCGCGGGTGCTGCCGCCGCGCTTCGGCTGGCGCTGGTGGCTGCAGCACTATCTGTTCGTGCGCATACCGCTGGTGCGCCCGGCACGCGTGCTGGCCTGGCTGGCACCCCGTCTGGGGATGCTCTGGACCCGCGGCTTCCTTTTACTGACCGTGTTCGCTGGCACGGCCGGACTGCTGCTCGCCGCGCGGCAATGGGACGAGGTGCGGGCGGGCGCGGGGGCGCTGCTGAGCTGGCAGGGCGGAGCCACGCTGCTCGTTGCGCTCGCCTTCTCCAAGCTGGTGCACGAACTGGCGCATGCACTCACCGCAACCCGGTACGGCGTGCGAGTGGGCCACATGGGCATCGCGCTGGTGGTGCTCTGGCCCATGGCCTATACCGATACCGGTGAAGGCTGGAAACTGATCCGTGCGCGCCACCGCATGGCGATCGCCAGCGCAGGCATCGTCGCCGAGCTGGCGCTGGCGGCGTGGGCGACGCTGGCATGGTGCCTGCTCCCCGATGGGCCCTTGCGCCACGCGCTTTTCCTGCTGGCGACCACCTCCTGGACCTGGACGCTGCTGGTCAATGCCAGCCCGTTCATGCGTTTCGACGGCTACTTCATCCTGTGCGACTGGCTCGATTTTCCGGCCCTGCACGAGCGTGCCGGTGCCCATGCACGCCGCTGGCTGCGGCGGGTCGTGCTCGGGCTGGAAGCACCGGTGCCCGAGAGCCTGCCGCCGGGCCGTGGCACGCTGCTGGTGGCCTTTGCGCTGGTTACCTGGCTCTACCGTCTGGTGGTGTTCGTCGGTATCGCGCTGCTGGTCTACCACCTGTTCTTCAAGGCGCTGGGCATCCTGCTGTTCGCGGTCGAGCTCTGGGTGTTCATCGGACGTCCGGTTGCCACCGAGCTGCGTGCGTGGTGGCAGCAGCGTGCAGCCGTGCGCCGATCGCGCGTCCTCGTGCTGCTGCTGGCCATCGGCCTGCCGCTGATCGCGCTGCTCCTGCCCTGGCCGACCCGTGTCCAGGCGCCTGGCGTGCTGCGCTCAGCGGGCGAGCAGGCGGTGTACGCCCCCTACGCCGGTCGCATCGAACGCCTGTCGGTGAGCGAGGGCCAGGCGGTGCAGGCTGGCGATGTACTCGCCGAGCTTCATGCGCCGCGCGAGGACGACGAGCGCCGGCGTGCGCTGGCGGTGGCCGAGGGTTACCGGCGTGCCGCTGGCGGCGCGGTCGGCCTTGATCAGGATGGCGCCGCGCGCCAGGTGATCGCCGATCGCCAGAGCCAGCGCTGGCGCGCCGAGGCCGGTGCGCGCGCCACCGAGCTCGCCCGCCTGCGCATCGTGGCCGAGCATACCGGCGCTGTTCGCGATGTCGACCCGCTGCTCGCTCCGGGCAGCTGGGTCGATGCCGCCACGCCGATTGCCTGGCTGGTTTACGCACGGGGCTGGCAGGTCGAGGCGCTGGTTGCCGAGGCCGATCTGTCGCGCATCGAGGCTGGCGCTGCCGTGACGGTGATCGTTGCCGGCAGTGGGCACCGGCTCTCCGGCCGCCTCACGGCGATCGATGGCGCACGCGTCCAGCGCCTGCCGCACCGGCTGCTCGCCGACGGCCACGGTGGTCCGGTCGAGGTCCTGCCTGCCGGGCCCGGCGGTGGTCTGGCACCGGTCGATGCGCTCTACCGGGTCGTGATCGAGGGCGATGACCCGCTGCCCGGCCGCGTCGCTGTCAGGCGTGTCGCCGTCCATATCGACGCCCGCCCGGACAGTCCGGGACGCCGCTGGCTGTCGGCCATCGCCGCGGCACTGTTCCGCCAGGGCGCATTCTGACCGATCGCCGCAGCGGTCCCGGCACTTCTGCGGGGCGAATCCGCCGGACGATCCGGCTCAGAACCCGTACAGCGCCGCCGCGTTATCCACCAGTATGCGGTTGCGCACCGCAACGTCGGGTACCCAGTGCCCGAGCAGGTCGGCGATGTCGCCGTCGTTGGGCATGCGCGTCTTCACGATCACATGCGGCCAGTCGGTGCCCCATACCAGCCGCTGTGGCGCGGCATCGACCAGCGCGAACGCGAAATCGTCGGTGTCCGGGTAGGGCATCTCGGTGCCGGTCAGGCGGTACGGGCCGGTCATCTTGGCCCATGCGACGCCGTCCTTCATCAGGCGCACCAGTGCCTGGAAGCCCGCGTCGGTGGTGCCCCTGCCGGTGGGTACGTAGCCGAGGTGGCCGAATACCACCGGCACCGGAAAGCCGGCGAGCTGACGGTCGAGGTCGGGGAACTCGTTCACGTGCATCAGGAACTCGACATGCCAGCCGAACGGCCTGACCTTTTTCGCCAGGCCAGTCAGGGCATCCAGGGGCAACTGGCCCTTGCCGCTCTTGAGGTCGACGATGTTGCAACGGACGCCGCGCACGCCGGCAGCGTCGAGCCGCTCGATCTCGGCCACCGGTATGTCGAACGGCACCACCGCCACGCCGCGCAGGCGCTTCGGATCGGCGGCCAGCGCATCGAGCATCGCGCGGTTGTCGACGTCATACACGCTCGGCTGTACCAGCACGGCACGCTCGCAGCCGAGGGTGTCCAGCATGTGACGGTATTCCGAGAGGAGGGCGTCGGGCGGGGTATAGATGCGCTCCGACCAGTACGGGTAGCGCGACGCCGGACCGCACACATGTGCATGTGTGTCGCAGGCATGCGCCGGGAACGGTACCTTCGGCGCGCGTGGGGCGGGGTCGTGCGGGATGCAGGTGGGGATCGTGCTGGCGGTCATCTGTCGGGGGGTGATCGGTTGGTCGAGCATGTCGCACAATACACCGGAGCCTGCCCGGCCTGCAGCGACGGGCGCAGCCTCGCCCCCTGTCCATCCACAGCCGGAGCCCCTGCATGAGCGCCGCCACACCCGATCTGCCGAGCCCGCATGCCGCGCTGTCCGCGCTCGCGTCGCGTTTCGTCGACGTCGAATCGCTGCCCTGGCGCGACACGCCTTCGCCGCTGATCCGGATGAAGGTGCTGCTGGAGGAGCCGTCCACCGGGCTGCTGACCGCGCTCTTCCACTGGGCACCGGGCGCGGTGCTCGGCGACCATGAACACGTGCGCATCGAGCAGTCCTACATTCTCGAAGGCGCGATCGAGGACGACGAGGGCGAGTGCACCGCCGGCAACTTCGTCTGGCGGCCAGCCGGCAGCCGGCATTCCGCGCGTTCGCCGAAGGGGGCACTGGTGCTGGCATTCTTCCTGGCACCCAACCGATTCTTTCCTGCAAAAGACAAGACCTGACCCCCATGTCGTGACCCCCATGTCGGTGTTCTAGCCGTGCCCGGGGTAGGCCCTCTCGAAGGCGGCGAGGAAGCGCGGCAGGTCCGAGTCCGGCAGAAGCTGGATGCCGGCGGCACGCGAGCGCCCGCCGCCGGTCTCGAATTGCCGACATAACGCGTCGGCTCCGGCCGGGATGCTGGCCGGCGCGCGCACGCTGACCAGGTAGCCGCCAGCGCGTACGGTGAGCACCGCGTGCGCGCGCATCGGGAATGCATTGGTGAGCTGGTTGCTGAAGAAGCCGGAGATACGGCGTGACCAGGCGGCATCGGGCAGGATGAATGCGGCACTGGATTCGCGCGCCATCGCGGGTTCCAGCTCGGTAGCGCGCGCGAGGTCGTCCGACAACGCGGTGCGCAGCACCTCGTACACCGGCTCGGCGACCACGAAATCGAGCGGGTTCTCGTACCGGCGCAGCGTCTCGTACAGCTCGTCTGGCTGGTAGTGAAGGTCGTCGAGCGATTCGCCGTACGCGTTGTAGTTCAGGCATTCGCCGAGCACACGCAGCGTATGCATCTGCATGTCGTTCATCTCGAGCGGTTCGGCTGCCTTCCACGCCGCTTCGCGCAGGTTGTCGCCGAATGCCGCGACCACCGCCCATGCGCGATACTTGCCGTTCAGGAAACGGTCGACGATCAGGCTGGTGCAGGTGTCGGCAGAGCCGTCGATGTGCGCCCGGAAACCCGGACGCTGCGGGATGGTGCCGGCGAAATGGTGGTCGAAGTAGCGCACCCGCGCGCCCGCATCGAGCGCGCGCATCAACGCTTCGCGATTGATCTCGAGCGAGATGTCGAACACGGTGATCTCGTCGCCGCGCCCGGCCTCCACCCGCGCCAGCAGCTCTATGTCGCGCTTGGTGCCGGTGACCAGGATCGCTTCGCGCGGCTCGGCGAGGCGCAGCTGGTGCAACGCGCACAGGCCATCCGCATCGCCATTGAAAACGTCATAGAATTTCATCGATGAATCCTGCGGGGCCGGATACTGAAGTCGTTACGCACGTCGTCACGGATTTCCGGCTCGATCAGGCGCGGGAAAGCCGGCTCGCGTTGTATTGCGCCGGAGCTTACCTGCTGGTCATCGTCTATGCGAGCCTGTCTCCGTTCACCGGCTGGGCGACGCCCGGCGTGCCGCCGCTGGCCTTTCTCGATGAGCCGTGGCCGCGCCGCTGGCAGCGTTTCGACCTGTTCATCAACGGCGCTGCCTACCTGCCGCTGGGCCTGCTGCTGACGCTGGCGACCATGCGCTGGATGAGGCCGGTGTTTGCGGTGCTGCTGGCGACGCTGGCCGGCGCCGCGCTCAGCTTCGCCCTGGAGACGGCGCAGATGTACCTGCCGGGCCGGGTCGCCTCCAGCGTCGACCTGTTGCTCAACGCCACTGGCACGCTGCTCGGGACGCTGCTCGCCGTGCGCACCGGGCGCATGCCGTTCTGGGCGAGTGTGCGCGATCTGCGCCGCCGCTGGTGTCTGCCGGGACGGGTCGCCGAGCCGGGTCTGGCCCTGGTGGCGTTGTGGTTCCTGACCCAGCTCGATCCGTCCCTGCCGCTGATGTCGCTGCGCGCGCTGCCGGCGACGGTGCCTATCCCGGGCACCGGCTTCATTCCGCCGCGCGAGTTCTCCGTCGGTTCCGCACTCGCCGTGGCGGTGAATACCTTTGCGGTCGGCCTGTTCGTGATGGCCCTGATGCGCCGTCGCTGGCATGCGCTGGTCGCCATGCTGTCGCTGCTGGCGATGGCCGTGCTGATCAAGTTCGGCGCGGGCCTCGCGATGCTGAAGGCCGAGGCGGCCTTCATCTGGCTGTCGGACGAGGTCCTCGCCGGGATCGGCGCCGGCGCCGCGCTCGCGGCGGTGATGGTTGCGCTGCCCCGGATGGCGGTGGCCGGCGTCGGCATCTTCGTGCTGTGCTGTTCGTTCGTGTCGATCCACCTGTACGAGAATCCACTGCAGCCGCTCGAGGCCCTGTGGCCTTTCCGCTGGAACTACGGTCAGCTGCTCAACTACACCGGGCTCGCGCGCACGGTTGCCGAGCTGTGGCCGCTGGCGGCCGCGGCGTACCTGTTCCGGCTGCGGCGGCTGTTGCGCAGGGGTGCATTGCCCGGGATTGCGCCTGCTGCCGGTCCTGCGCGCTGAGCGCCGGTGTCCCGGCGGATCGCCTCGCAGATCGATGTGCTGGTGTGATGCCCTGGCTATAATGAGCGTCTATCCACGCGGACTTGCCGATGAGCCACTATCGCCACCATGTCTTCTTCTGCTGCAACCAGCGTGAATCCGGCGCTGCGTGCTGCAACGACCACGGTGCGTCCGAGGTGCGCGATTACGCAAAGAAGCGGGTGAAGGCGCTCGGCCTGTCGGGCGAGGGCAAGGTCCGGGTGAACATGGCCGGCTGCCTGGACCGCTGCGAACTCGGCCCGGTGCTGGTCGTCTACCCGGAGGCAGTCTGGTACACCTATGTCGACCGCGGCGACATCGACGAGATCATCGACGAGCACCTGCTGAACGGTCGCCCGGTGGAGCGGTTGCGAGTCTGATGCCATGAAGCCATCGACGCTGAGCCGCTTCGACGTCCGCGGCGCGGCGGGCCGGATCGAAGTCAAGCTGAACGACCCTGGGCCGGATCGTCGCGGTATCGCGCTGATCGCGCATCCGCACCCGCTGTTTGGCGGCACCAACGAGAACAAGGTCGTGACCACGCTGGCGCGCGTGTTCTTCGATGCGGGGCACGTGGTGGCCCGTCCGAACTTCCGCGGTGTCGGCGAGTCTGAGGGGACGCACGACGAGGGCAACGGCGAGGCCGAAGACCTGGCGCTGGTGATGGATGCACTGCGTACGCGCTTCGGACCGCTGCCGGCAGTCGTGGCCGGCTTTTCGTTCGGTGGTTTCGTCGCGAGCCGGCTTGCCGCACGGGCGGACGCAGCCGGCGATCCGTTCTCTCTGGTGGTGCTGGTCGCACCCGCAGTCGGCCGCTTCGAGGTGGGGCCGGTGAGCCCGTCCACCGTGGTGATCCATGGCGAGGACGACGACGTGGTGCCGCTGCGTTCGGTACTAGACTGGGCGCGGCCCCAGGAACTGCCGGTCTCGCTGGTGCCCGGTACCGGCCATTTCTTCCACGGTCGGCTGCCGGTGCTGGCCCGGCTGGTGCGACGTGCGCTGGCGAGCGCCGGCGTCGAATGAACCCTGTACCCGAGGTGCAGCACCCGGCGCCGGCGAGTGCCGTTGCGCCCACGATCGCCCGGATCACCGGCCTGCGCAAGTCGTACGGCGACCGCGAGGTGGTCGCTGGCGTGGACCTCGAACTGCGGGCCGGCGAGTGCTTCGGGCTGCTCGGCCCGAACGGTGCCGGGAAGACCACGACGCTCAAGCTCTGCCTCGGGCTGGCCGAGCCGGATGCCGGGTCGATCGACCTGTTCGGTTTCGAACTGCCGCGCCAGGCGCGCGAGGCACGGCAGCGGGTCGGCGTGGTGCCGCAGATCGACAGCCTCGATCCCGACTTCACCGTGCGCGAAAACCTGCTGGTGTTCGGACGCTACTTCGGCCTGTCCGATGCACACGTGAAGGCGCGCATCCCGGAACTGCTGGAGTTCGCCAACCTGGCCGGCCGCGGCGACGCGAAGATCCAGGCGCTGTCCGGCGGCATGAAGCGCCGGTTGACCCTGGCGCGCGCCCTGGTCAACGACCCTGACCTCGTGATCCTCGACGAACCCACCACCGGGCTCGACCCGCAGGCACGCCACGTGATCTGGGATCGGCTCAAGCAGCTCACCGCCCAGGGCAAGACGCTGCTGCTGACCACGCATTTCATGGAAGAGGCCGAGCGCCTGTGTACCCGTCTGTCGGTACTCGACCAGGGCCGGGTCATCGCCA
The DNA here is from genome assembly GCA_020248265.1 of Rhodocyclaceae bacterium. Classification (NCBI taxonomy): domain Bacteria; kingdom Pseudomonadati; phylum Pseudomonadota; class Betaproteobacteria; order Rhodocyclales; family Rhodocyclaceae; species Rhodocyclaceae bacterium. The sequence continues at coordinate 85,471 of JADCHX010000018.1, read as the reverse complement.
CCGGCGAGCCACGCGCGCTGATCGCCGAGCACATCGAGCCGCAGGTGGTCGAGGTGTACGGCGATGGCATCGACGAGTGGGCATCGAAGCACGCGAAGCCGGACAGCGAGCGCTGCGAGCGCACCGGCGAGACCGTGTTCTGCTACGCCCACGACGCGGCGCCGCTGGTTGCAAGCCTCGCCGGCTGGCCGGGCTTGCGCCACCTGCATCGGCCGGCCAACCTGGAAGACCTGTTCCTGAAGCTCACCGGCCGCGAGATGCGCGACTGAACGATGGCGACCCTGCACGATCCCGCCGGCGCGCCGGGGCGCAGTTCGCCCTGGCGGCTACCCTCGTTCAGCCTGCGCTGCCTGCATGTCTGGCGGCGCAACTTCCTGGTCTGGCGCAAGCTGGCGATCCCGTCGATGCTGGGCAACTTCGCAGACCCGGCGTTCTACATGCTGGCGCTCGGCTACGGGCTCGGGTCGCTGATCCCGGCGATCGACGGGTTGCCGTACATCGCCTTCCTCGCCGCCGGCACGATCTGCTACAGCACGATGAACACCGCGACCTTCGAGGCGCTGTACTCCGCGTTCTCGCGGATGCACGTGCAGCGCACCTGGGACGCGATCCTGAATGCACCGCTGTCGCTCGATGACATCGTCACCGGCGAGGCGCTCTGGGCGGCGACCAAGAGCCTGTTCTCGGGCGCGGCCATCCTGGTCGTGGTCTGGCTGCTCGGTCTGGCGCAGTCGTGGATGGTGCTCTGGCTGATACCGCTCGCGCTGCTGGTGGGCCTGTGCTTTGCCAGCCTGGGGCTGATCGTCACCGCGCTCTCCCCGAGCTACGACTTCTTCATGTACTACTTCACGCTGGTGGTCACGCCGATGATGCTGGTGTGCGGCGTATTCTTTCCGGTCGGCCAGCTGCCCGACTGGTTGCAGGGTGTGTCCGCCGCGCTGCCGTTGACCCATGCGGTGGCGATTGCGCGCCCGCTGCTCGCCGGCGAGGTGCCCGGGCAGTTGCTGCTGCACGTCGCGGTGCTGGCGGGTTACGGCCTCGTAGCCTTCCATATCGCGCTGGTACTGGCGCGCCGGCGGCTGTTACGCTGAAGTCCTTCCATCGCTCGACCCTGCCGACATGCTCTGGATCAAGGCCTTCCACATCATCTTCGTCACCAGCTGGTTCGCCGGGCTGTTCTACCTGCCGCGCATCTTCGTGAACCTTGCGATGGTTCCTGCCGGCAGTACGGCGGAGCGTGACCGGCTGCTGCTGATGGCGCACAAGCTCTACCGGTTCATGACGCCGCTGGGCGTGCTGGCGCTGGTGTTCGGGTCGGCGCTATGGCTGGCCTACGGCTTCGGCGGTGGCTGGCTGCATGTGAAGCTCGCGCTGACCGTGCTGCTGGTCGTCTATCACCTGTGGTGCGGCCGGGTGCTCGCAGTGTTCAAGGCCGGCGGCAACCGGCGCGGCCATGTGTTCTACCGGTGGATGAACGAACTGCCGGTGCTGGTGCTGTTCGCCGTGGTGCTGCTGGTGGTGGTCAAGCCGTTCTGAGGTCCGGCGCAGGATCCTGGCTCCGAATCCGATGCGGCTGCCGACAGCCCTGCCTGCGCTGTGCCTGGTGGCATCGCTGGGCACTGCTGCCGCGGCGCCGCCGTTGCAGGCTGCACCGACCGCGACCGCCATCGAGGCGATGATCGTCGTGCGCAGTTCTCCGCTGGCGGGCTTCCAGTTCCACGCGGCCGAAGCGCTGTTCGCGCAGATGCAGGTCGGCGACCGGCTGGCGCTGGTGCGCGAAGCGGACAATCCGCACGACCGGAACGCAGTCCGTGTCGACTGGCGACAGGTGAAGCTCGGTTACGTACCCCGGCGCGACAACCCGCAGGTCGCACGGCAGATCGACCTCGGGGCTGCGCTCGAGGCACGTATCTCGAAGCTTCGCGCGGCACGCAATCCGTGGGACCGGATCGAGTTCGAGGTAGTGCTGCTGCTGCCGAAGCAGGTGGGAAAGCAGCAGTGATCGCCTCGTCGTCTTGCCAGCCGGAGCGACCGCCCGGTCAGCCCCGACCAGCCTGCACGAGCCTGCCGATCAGGTCGAGCACACCGCGGGCCGAGCAGGCGCCGTGCAGTGTCTCGCGCACGCCCAGGGAAGACAGCCGGGCCGCATCGGCGTCCTGGCCGTGTTCGATGAGCAGGGCGACCGGCGTCGAGGCCGCCGAGGGGTACTGTCCGCAGCGCAGGAGCGTCACCAGGTCCATCGCATCGCCCTCGCTGTCCAGGGCGATCACGAGGGCGGCGAAAGGCTGCGCGTCCATCTCGCAGACCGCCGCGTGCACGTCAGGCGTGTCGTGAACGCGCGCGAGCCCCAGTTCGCGCGCCACCTGCACGACCGTCCGTCTCCGGAGCGTGTCGCGATCGGCCAGGAGTACATCCGGCGCGATATCTGAAGCGATCGGCACGCTCACGGTTCACGGGCCTGGCGCATCAGTTCCTCGACCGTCACCTCGCCCAGCGAAGCCAGGATGGCCTGGTCGATCCGGGAGAACGTGCGCGGTTCGGTGTCGATCACGCACAGCGTGCCTACGCGCATGCCCCCCGGGAGGATCAGCGGGGCACCGGCGTAGAAGCGGATGAACGGGTCGCCGGTCACCAGCGGATTGTCGGCGAAACGCGCATCGAGCCTGGCGTCCTCGATCACGAACACCCCGGAGCCTTCGATCGCATGGCCGCAGAACGAGATGTCACGAGCGGTTTCGCAGGCATCGATCCCGGTACGCGACTTGAACCACTGGCGATTTTCATCGACCAGACTCACCAGCGCCACGGAGACGCCGAACTCGCCGGCGGCAAAGCGGGTGATGCAGTCGAAGCGCTCTTCGGGGGGCGTGTCGAGCACGAGCAGCGCACGCAGGGCGAGCAAACGCCGTTCTTCATCGATCGGGATGGGGGCGGGTGTCATGGAGATTCCGTTTCGCGGCCTGTACGGAAGTGGCTCCGTTACAACGGCGCGATCGGGTAGTGCTTGAGGCCGATCGGCGAAAATAGAACTGCCGGATCGCACCAGGGGGGCGTGCGGTCGTCCGTTGTCCGCTCGTGCGCTTCAGTCGTCCATGTCCCGGCCGTAGATCGCATCGATCGAGTGCGCGAAGCGCTGCATGACCACCGGGCGCTTCACCTTGAGGGTCGGGGTCAGCATGCCGTTCTCGATGGTCCAGGGTTCCGTCACCGCGATCACCCGCCGCACGCGCACGTAGCGCGGCAGGTCCTTCAACTGCTGGTTCGCCAGCCGCACCAGTTTCTTCTCATCGGTATCCTGGGTCACCGCGATCAACGTCAGGAAATGGCGCCCCTCGCCGACCAGCATCACCTGCTCGAATACGGGGTTGTCGAGCAGCGCAGCCTCGGCTTCCTCGGGCGGGAATTTCTCTCCGTTGGACAGCACGATGATGTCCTTCGAGCGTCCGCGGATGTAGATCTTTCCGGCGTGGATCTCGACGATGTCGCCGGTGCTGAGCCACCCGTCTGGGGACAGCACCCTGGCCGTGGCCTCCGGGTTGCGCCAGTAGCCCTGCATCACCGACGGTCCGCGCACCAGCAGTTCGCCCGTGTCGGACAGGCGCGATTCCAGTCCGTCGAGCAACTGCCCGACCGAACCGGGATCGTTGTCGTCCTCGCGGTTGCCGGCGATCACGGGGGAGGCTTCGGTCATGCCGTAGCCCTGGATCATCTTCAGGCCGAGGCCGATGAATGTCCGGGCGATTCGCAGTTCGAGCTTCGCCCCACCGGCGGCGGCGAGGCGCAGCCGGCCACCCAGCCTGGCGAGGATGGGCGCGGCCACCAGGGGCTGCAGCCGCGCGTAGGCGATCCGCTCGAACAGGTTTGCCTGGCCGAGGAACACCTTCCATCCGCACTGTACGGTCATCCGGAACAGCGTACGCTTGACCACCGAGCCGGCGACCGCCTGTTCGATGCGCCCGAGGAAGCGTTCGAACAGTCTCGGTACCGCTACCAGGAGCGTGGGCTGCACCGCAGCGAGGTCGTCGCCGAGTTGCTGGATGCCGCGCGCGTAGGCGACGCAGACCCCGGCCCGCAGCATCAGGTAGCAGCCGCATGTGCGCTCGAACATGTGCGACATCGGCAGCACCGACAGCGAGGTGTCGGTGTCGCGCAGGCCGATCACCTTCGAACTTGCCTCGACATTGGCGAGGATGTTCGAATGCCCCAGCTTCACGCCCTTGGGCCGGCCGGTGGTTCCCGAGGTGTAGACGATGGTCGCCAGTGCGTCGGGCTCGAGCGGCTGTACCTCGAAAGGCGGTGCCGCCTGCGGCAGGAAGGTGGCGACGCTGTCGACAGGACCCGGCGCGGAATGTCCTGGCGCCAGCGCTGCGGGCGCCGGTGCTTCGATGCAGACCACGGCGGGCATGGCCGCCATCAACTCGCGCAACCGCGGCAGGGCCCGCGGTGTGTCCAGCACCAGCAGCCGTGCCTCCGAGTTGCCGATGCACCAGGCGATGTTCTCTGCATTGTCGATCACGTACAGCGGCACCACGACCAGTCCCATGCCCAATGCAGCCTGGTCGATCGCAACCCACTGCACGCTGTTCTTCAGGCAGATCGCGATGCGGTCGCCCTTCTCGAAGCCCCGGATGCGGAAGGCCTCCTGCCAGCGTGCGGCGAGGGCGATTACCTGCGCGGCCGTATAATCGTGCCACGCCGCAGCCGCTTCTCCGTTGCCACCGGCTGTCGGGTCCGTTTCCCATTGCCGGTACAGCACCTTGTCCGGCGTGCCCGCATGACGCTGCAGCAGCTGTGCGAGGTTGTTCATTCTGGCGTTCCTGGTGGAGCACGCATGCGATCGATGTCGAGGGTACTGGAGTCCGGAACGAGCGGCGGTTTCCGGTGAGCGGCTCGAACCGGTATTTTGCGCCATGCCCGCGCGGTCTGGAGGAAACGCTCGTTGTTGAATTGACCCGTCTCGGCGCGTCGCGCGTGGCGGCTGTACCTGGCGGGGTCGGCTTCGACGGCGACCTGGCTGTCGGCTACCGGGCGAACCTGGAGAGCAGGGTGGCGAGTCGCGTGCTGCACGGCCTGGGCAATGGCCGCTACTCGAGCGAGCAGGACATCTACGCGTTCGTGCGGTCGATCGACTGGCCTGCGCTGTTCAGCGTCGACCGGACGCTGCGCGTGGACGTATCGGCGATCCGGTCGCCGCTGCGCAGTCTCGAGTTCGTCACGCTGCGGGTGAAGGATGCGATCTGCGACCGGTTCCGCGAAAAGCAGGGCGTGCGCCCGAGCGTCGATACCTTCATGCCCGATGTGCGGGTGCAGTTGTTCCTCACCGCGGATTCGATGACGGTCTACCTCGATCTGTCCGGCGAACCGCTGTTCAAGCGTGGCTGGCGCGACGAATCCGGCGATGCGCCGCTGCGCGAGAACCTCGCCGCAGGAATGGTGGCGCTGTCCGGCTGGCAGCCCGGCACCCCGTTCCTCGACCCGATGTGCGGCAGCGGCACGATCGCGATCGAAGCAGCGCAGATCATGCTCGGCATCGCGCCTGGCATCGGCCGCAGCTTCGGCTTCGAGCGGCTGCACGGGTTCGACGCGGGCTTGTGGCGGCGGCTGCTCGATGGCGCCAGCCAGCGCGTGGATCGTGGACGTCGGCAGGTCGCGGTGTTCGGGTCCGACCGGGAAGGTTCATCGGTGGTCGCTGCGCGAGGCAATGCCGCCCGCGCCGGCGTCGATCGGGCGGTGCAGTTCGAAGTGGTCGACGTACGCCGACGCGAAGCTCCGGCCGCTGCGGGGATTCTGGTGGCCAATCCGCCGTACGGCGTTCGCATGGAGAGCCGCGAGTCGCTCGAGCTGTTCTATCCCCAGCTGGGGACTGCGCTCAAGGCCTCGTTCGCCGGCTGGACAGCCTACCTGATCTCACCTGAAATGAAGCTGCCCGGCAAGCTCGGCCTGAAGGCATCGAAGCGTACCGTACTGTTCAACGGCGCGATCGAGTGCCGCCTCTTCGAATTCAGGATGGTCGCCGGCGCCCACCGTTGAACGCCGTATCAGACGATGTTGAGGTGGTCGATGCCGCCCATCATGTCCCGGTCTTTCGACTCGGCGCCGTGCAGCTTGATCTGCAGCCGCAGGTCGTTGACCGAGTCGGCGTTGCGCAGGCAGTCTTCGTAGGTGATCGCGCCGGCTTCGTAGAGGTCGAACAGGGCCTGGTCGAAGGTCTGCATGCCCAGTTCGCGCGACTTCTTCATCACTTCCTTGATCTCGACCACCTCGCCCTTGAACACGAGATCGGCGATCAGCGGCGAGTTGAGCATCACCTCGACTGCGGCGACCCGCCCTTTGCCTTCGCGCCGGGGGATCAGTCGCTGGGATATGATGCCCTTCAGGTTCAGCGAAAGGTCCATCAGCAACTGAGACCGACGCTCCTCCGGGAAGAAGTTGATGATCCGGTCGAGCGCCTGGTTGGCGTTGTTCGCATGCAGCGTGCACATCGCCAGGTGCCCGGTCTCGGCGAAGGCGATCGCATAGTCCATCGTCTCGCGGTCGCGCACTTCGCCGATCAGGATCACATCCGGCGCCTGGCGCAGCGTGTTCTTCAGGGCGATGTGCCAGGAATCGGTATCCACCCCGATCTCGCGGTGGGTGACGATGCAGTTCTTGTGTTCGTGCACGAACTCGACCGGATCCTCGACGGTGACGATGTGGCCGTAGCTGTTCTCGTTGCGGTAGCCGATCATCGCCGCGAGCGAGGTCGACTTGCCCGAGCCGGTCGCGCCGGCCACGATCAGCAGGCCGCGCCTGGTCATCGTCACGTCTTTCAGGACGTTCGGCAAGCCAAGTTCCTCGAACTTCGGAATGATCGATGTGATCACACGCAGAACCAGGCCGACCCGGCCCTGCTGCATGAATGCATTCACGCGGAAGCGGCCGATGCCCGACGGGCTGATCGCGAAGTTGCACTCGTGCGTGCTCTCGAACTCGGACGCCTGCCGGTCGTTCATGATCGAGCGCGCGAGGTCGGCGGTGTGGGTGGGCGTCAGCGTCTGGTTCGACACCGGCACCACCTTGCCGTCGAGCTTGAGTGCAGGCGGGAAGCCCGCGGTGATGAACAGGTCCGACGCTTTCTTGCCGACCATGACGCGCAGCAGCTCGTGGACGAACCTGATGGCCTGATCGCGTTCCATTCGGGGTGGGGTCCTTGCGGGGTTTGACGCGCTTCCGGTAGAAGCAACTCCCCCGATGCTACTGGAAGTTGTCCCTGTTCGCAGCCTTCATCTTGGCTTCTGCCGAGGACACGATGTTGCGCTTCACCAGATCTTGCAGGTTCTGGTCGAGGGTCTGCATGCCGAAGGTCTGGCCAGTCTGGATCGCGGAATACATCTGCGGGATCTTGTTCTCGCGGATCAGGTTCCGGATGGACGGGGTGCCGATCATGATCTCGTGTGCAGCGACGCGCCCGGTGCCGTCCTTGGTCTTGAGCAGCGTCTGCGAGACCACCGCGCGCAGCGATTCGGACAGCATCGCCCGGACCATCTCCTTTTCTGCCGCCGGGAACACGTCGATGATCCGGTCGATGGCCTTGGGCGCCGAGCTGGTGTGGAGCGTTCCGAACACCAGGTGGCCGGTCTCCGCGCCGGTCAGTGCCAGCCGGATGGTCTCGAGGTCGCGCAGCTCGCCTACCAGGATAATGTCGGGATCCTCGCGCAGGGCCGAGCGCAGGGCGTTCGAGAACGACAGCGTGTGCTGGCCCACCTCGCGCTGGTTGATCAGGCACTTCTTGCTCTCGTGCACGAACTCGATCGGATCCTCGATGGTGAGGATATGGCCGTAATCCTTGTTGTTGATGTGGTCGATCATGGCTGCCAGCGTGGTGGATTTGCCGGAACCGGTCGGGCCGGTCACCAGCACGATGCCGCGCGGCTGGCCGGCGATCTCGGCGAAGATTGCCGGCGCCTTGATGTCTTCCAGTGACAGCACCTTGGTCGGAATCGTTCGCAGCACCGCGGCCGCGCCCCGCTGCTGCACGAACGCGTTGACCCGGAAACGTGCCAGGTTCGGAATCGCGAAGGAGAAATCGATCTCGAGGTTTTCCTCGTACGACTTCCGCTGCTGGTCGTTCATGACGTCGTAGACCATGCCGTGCACTTCCTTGTGCTCCATCGGTGGCAGGTTGATCCGGCGCACGTCACCGTTGACCCGGATCATCGGCGGCAGGCCGGTGGACAGGTGAAGGTCGGACGCCTTGTTCTTGACGACGAATGCGAGCAGTTCGGATATGTCCACTATACTTTCCCGGCGGTTGAATTCGATGCGACACTGAATCTGTCGCGCAGCACCCTTGACTCCGTGCGTGCGCACGGCGCCATATTGCAAGTCGTAATCGGCCGGAATCGACCGCTCTTTAGCGCCAGCACGCCGGCAACCGGCCGCTCTTCCCCCTGGACCGCGATCTGCGGTCGCCATCCATCGGGCATGTCCCGCTTGTGAACAGCCGTTGAAATTCCTTTCCGGCCGCCCCCAACTCGCATTCAAGTCCTTGACGCATCTGAGGTAAATTATGGGAGCCATCGGCGACAACTTGCAAGCTGTTCGTGCGCGCATGGCCACGGCTGCGCTGGCTGCCGGTCGCGATCCCTCGTCGATCGGACTGCTCGCTGTCAGCAAGACCTTCGGCGCCGAGGCGGTGATCGCTGCCCGCGCAGCGGGCCAGCGGGCATTCGGGGAGAGCTACGTCCAGGAGGCGGTCGACAAGATCGCGCAGGTCGCAGATCCCGGCATCGAGTGGCATTTCATCGGCCCCCTCCAGAGCAACAAGACTCGGGCGGTAGCGGAGCATTTCGACTGGGTGCATTCCGTGTCGAGCCTGAAGGTCGCGCGCAGGCTGTCCGATCAGCGTCCGGCGAATCGCGGTCCGTTGTCGGTCTGCCTGCAGGTGAACGTGAGTGGCGAGGCTTCCAAGGCGGGGGTGTCCGAGGCGCAACTGCCGGCCCTTGCGGGCGAAGTGGCGTCCCTTCCCGGGCTGCGTCTGCGCGGGCTGATGTGCATTCCTGCACCGGCCGAGGGCTTCGACGCACGGCGCGTGCCGTTCGCCGAACTCGCGCGCATGCAGGAGCGACTGTTCGCCGCCGGCCTTGCCGTCGACACACTGTCGATGGGCATGTCCGACGACCTCGAAGCGGCGATTGCCGAAGGCGCTACCTGGGTACGCGTCGGTGCGGCCATCTTCGGTGACCGGACGGCTCACGCGAAGATCGACGCGGCAGGCGGATGATGCGAGGCTACGGGGTCTTCCCGGCGAAGTCCGGTCCATTCCTGCGGGAGTTGTCTCGATGAAGGTCTGTTTCGTCGGCGGCGGAAACATGGCTTCGGCCATGATCGGCGGCCTGCTCAAGAGCGGCCTGGCCGCAGATTCGATCTCTGCAGTCGATGTGGATGCCGGGCAGCGAGAGCGGTTGGCGGAACGCTTTGGCATCCGCACATACGACACTGCTGCCGGCGCGGTCGCCGGCTGTGACTGCGTGGTGCTGGCGGTGAAGCCGCAACAGGTCAGGCACGTCGCCGCGGGTCTGGCACCCCTGCTCGACGGGCAACTGGTGGTCACCATCGCCGCCGGCGTCCGGACCGCCGACCTGGCGCGCTGGCTGGGCGGCCATGACCGCATAGCCCGCGCAATGCCGAATACGCCGGCCCTGATCGGCCAGGGCATCGCCGGTCTGTACGCCAGCCCCGGCCTGTCGTCCGACGACCGTGCGCGCGTCGAGCGCATCCTCGGTGCCGTCGGCGGCGTACTGTGGGTCGCGCGCGAAGCGCAGATCGACGCTGTCACCGCAGTTTCCGGCAGCGGACCGGCCTATGTGTTCATGATGATCGAGGCACTGGAGGCGGCAGCGGCCGGGGTCGGCTTCGACGCTGCGCAGGCGCGCCGGCTCGCGCTCGCCACCTTTGCCGGCGCTGCCAATCTGGCTGCTGGCGACGCCGAGCCGCCGGCGGTGTTGCGCGCCCGAGTCACTTCTAAAGGTGGTACGACCGAGCGCGGCGTCGCCGCGCTGGAGGCGGGTGGCCTGCACCGGCTGGTCGCGGACGCGGTGCAGGCGGCCAACCGGCGCGCGATCGAACTGGGCGACGAATCCGGGAGCGACGCGCGATGATCGTGCAGGCGCTGGTCTTTCTCGTCGATACGCTGGGCACCCTGCTGATCGTCGCCCTGCTGCTGCGTTTCTGGCTGCAGGCGGCCCGCGCGCCGTTCAACAACCCGCTGTCGGGGCTGCTTGCATCGGTCACCAACTGGGGCGTGAAGCCGCTGCGCCGGGTGGTGCCGGGACTCTGGGGGCTCGACCTGGCGACGTTGCTGCTGGCCTGGCTGGTAGCCTGGGCGCTGAACATCGTGCTGTCGCTGATCGAGCCCCGGCTGGTTCTCGAGTTCGCCGGGCGCGCCGGCCCGGGGTCGGCCGATTTCAGCGCCAGCGTGGGTCTGTCCGCGATCGCCGCGCTCGTGCAACTGGTGCGGTTGTTCATCTACATGATGATCGGGGCGCTGATCGTCCAGATGCTGTTGTCATGGGTGAACCCGCACTCTCCGCTGGCGCCGCTGCTGGACCTGCTGCTGCGCCCGTTCCTGAAGCCGCTGCAGGCCCGGATCAGGCCGGTTTCCGGCTTCGACCTGTCACCGCTGGTGCTGCTGATACTGTGTCAGCTCGCGCTGATTCTGGTGGTCGGTGGCCTTGCCCGAGTCGTGCTGATGCTGATCTGAACCTGCGATGATCCTGATTTTCCTGCGCTGCGGGGCAAAAAAGGCCCCGTCGGCTCAAGAAGTCGCCGTATCCGCCGTCATTGGTCCGTTGACGGGCCCCCAGACGTTCCGCAGACCTCTCCAGTGACCTTGCCCCCCGGATGAACAGTACCCTCGAATCGAACGTCCTCCAATACCAGGCCTGGCGCGACCGACTGGTAGGCGCCATCGAGACTTTCCGGGCGCGACTCGACACGACCAAGGCGGTCAACGTCGAGCAGTCGCTGCGGATGTACGACCTCATCGAGAGCCTGCGCACCGATCGGATGCTGCTGGCCTTCATCGCGGAGTATTCGCGCGGCAAGACCGAGCTGATCAACGCACTGTTCTTCTCGAACTACAAGCGCCGGCTGCTTCCGTCCGACATCGGGCGAACCACGATGTGCCCGACCGAGATCTTCTACGACCCGGCCGAGGAGCCGTACCTGCGGCTGCTGCCGATCGAGACGCGCGAGACCGACGAAAGCGTTGCGGCGATGAAACGCAACCCGATCGAGTGGATCCGCATCTCGCTTCCCCTGGATGACGCTGACGAACTGGCGGCCACGCTTGCCAAGGTCGTCGAGAGCAAGCGGGTCACCATCGAGCACGCGCGCAGGCTCGGCCTGTACAACGATGCGAGCCCCGCGCTGTCGGCCGCACTCGGCGTCGGTCCTGGCGAAGTGCTGGTGCCAGCCTGGCGCCATGCGCTGATCAACTTCCCGCATCCGATGCTCAAGGCCGGGCTGGCTATCCTGGACACCCCGGGCCTGAACGCGCTGGGCACCGAGCCTGAGCTCACGCTGTCGATGATCCCGAACGCCCATGCAGTGCTGTTCCTGCTGGCGATGGATACCGGCGTGACGCGCAGCGACTTGGAACTCTGGCAGCGCCATGTGCAGAACAACGCTGTGCGTTCGGTCGCGGTGCTGAACAAGGTCGACCTGATCTGGGACGACCTGAAGAGCGACAGCGATATCGAGCAGGCGGTGAACGGTCAGCTCGATTCGACCGCACTGATACTGAACCTGCCGCGCCGCAACGTGTTGCCGATGTCAGCGCAGAAGGCGCTGATCGCGCGCATCAAGGACGATCCGGACCTGCTCGAGCGCAGCGGAATACAGGCCCTGGAAGCGCTGCTCGTGCAGATGATCCCCGACCGTCGGAGGATCATCGCCGAACGCGTGGCGCGCGAGTTCGGCGTGCTGGTGGAGACGTCGTACGAGACGTTGATGGCGAAGCTGCGCTCGACCCACGCCGAGCTCGCCGAAATGGCCAGCCTGCGCGGCAAGGGCCATGGCATGGTCAAGACCGCGATGGTCAAGCTGGAGCACGACCGCGCGTCCTATCAGCAGACGGTGCAGAACTTCCGGAACACGCATGCGGTGGTGAGGAAGCAGGGTCTGATCCTGCAGTCGAACCTCGCCACGGAGCTGATCGACGGTATCTGCCAGGACTACCGGCGCAAGCTGAACGAACAGCTGTTCACGATCGGGCTCATGCGGATGATGCAGCAGCTGTTCGACCACTTCGAGAAGGAGACTGGCAAGATCATGGGTTTCGCCAACCAGATCAAGGGGTTGGTAGATGCCGTGTACATCAGTTTCCACGAGAAGTACGGGTTCGCAAAGCTGTCGCCGCCGCCGCTCTCGCTGGCGCGGTTCAGTGACAACATGCTGCAGCTCAAGCAGGGGACGATCGCGTTCTGCGCGAGCCCGACCACGGTGATGCAGCCACAGGGCATGGTGATCCGCAAGTTCTACGACATGCTGGTCGCCGAAGCGAAGAAGGTCTTCCAGCAGGTATCGACCGAGACCGACGGCTGGCTGCACCGCGCACTGTCACCGTTGACCATGCAGCTGAAGGAGCATGAAGAGATGCTCGATCGGCGGCTGGAGAGCCTGCGCAAGATCACCGAAAACGTGCGCGCGCTCGAGACCCGTACCAGAGAGCTGGAACGGCTGGAAGTGGCGCTGCGCGGCCACGTCGCAGAACTCGAAGACGTCCGGCAGGCGCTGCAGCCTCCTGAAGAGCCTGCGGACGGCCCGCTGGAGCCCTCGCTCCCCCCGCAGGCGACACAGACCAGCGTCTTGTCTGCGGAACATATCGCGAAGATGAGGCACGTTTACGCCGGCGCGTAGAGCCGCGAAGGTGGTCGGGGCAAGCAAGCCGATCTGCGCGGTCCGCGCGATCGATGACCTGCACGGCGATTCACGCGTTTCCCTTGCAGGCCCGCATGGCCTGAACGCACCAGCCCTGGCGTGAGGCTCGGGTGCTACTTCAGGATCACGTCGTACTGTTCCTGCCCGTAGGCCGTCTCGACCTGAAGCGAGATCGGCTTGCCGATGAAGTCCCCGAGCATGGCGAGATTGTGCGATTCCTCGTCGAGGAACATGTCGATCACTGCCTGCGAGGCGAGGATCCGGTACTCGCGGGCATTGAACTGGCGCGCCTCGCGCAGCAGTTCGCGCAGGATGGTGTAGCAGATCGTCTGCGCGGTCTTCACCTCGCCGCGGCCGGCGCAGGTGGGGCAGGGTTCGCAGAGGATGTGGGCAAGGCTCTCGCGCGTGCGTTTGCGCGTCATCTCGACCAGCCCCAGGCTGGTGAAGCCGTTCACGGTGAGCCGGGTACGGTCGCGGGATAGTGCCTTCTTCAATTCGGCAAGCACGGCCTCGCGGTGCTCCGGGCTGTCCATGTCGATGAAGTCCAGGATGATGATGCCGCCGAGGTTGCGCAGGCGCAGCTGGCGGGCGATGACCAGGCAGGCTTCGAGATTCGTCTTGAATATGGTGTCGTCGAAGTTGCGCGCCCCGACGAAGCCACCGGTGTTCACGTCGACCGTGGTCATCGCCTCGGTCTGGTCGAAGATCACGTAGCCGCCCGACTTCAGGTCGACCCGTCGCGACATCGCGCGCTCGATCTCGTTCTCGACCGCATACACGTCGAACAGCGGCAGCTCGCCGCCGTGGTGCTCCACCCGGGGCAGGATGGCCGGCATGAACCGCTCTGCGAAGGCGCAGGCCCGCTGGTGCGTCTCGCGCGAATCGATGATCACCCGGCTGGTGTCCTCGTTGAACATGTCGCGCAGCACACGCAGCGCGAGGCTCAGGTCTTCATGCACCAGCGATGGCGCGGCAGCAGTGGCGACGGTCTCCTGGATCGATGCCCAGAGCGCGCGCAGGTAGCCGACATCGTCGGCCAGTTCACGCTCGGTCGCGGCCTCGGCGACGGTACGGATGATGAAGCCGCCATGCTCGTCCGCGGGGCGCACGCGCTCGACCATCTCGCGCAGGTGGTCGCGCTCCGCCTCGTTCTCGATGCGTTGTGAGATCCCGATGTGCGGATCCTGCGGCAGATAGACCAGCAGCCGGCCAGCGAGGCTGATCTGCGTCGAAAGACGCGCCCCCTTGGTGCCGATCGGATCCTTGATGACCTGCACCAGCAGTGGCTGGCCTTCCTGCAGGATCTTCTCGATAGGTCTGGCCGCCTCGCTCGGAGGGTTCCCGTGGCGGTGGCCGAAGATGTCGCCCACGTGCAGGAACGCCGCACGATCCAGCCCGATGTCAATGAACGCCGACTGCATGCCCGGCAGTACCCGCGCCACCCGTCCCATGTAGATGTTTCCGACCAGGCCGCGGCTTCGAGTGCGCTCGATGTGCAGCTCCTGGACGCTGCCCTGCTCGACCACGGCGACCCGGGTTTCCTGAGGGGTGACGTTGACCAGGATGTCTTCGCTCATGGAATGTCGAAGCCGCTGCTGCGCAGCAGTTCACCCGTCTCGTACAGCGGCAGGCCCATGACCGCCGAGTAGCTGCCCTCGATGCGCGTGACGAACAGTGCCCCGATGCCCTGGATCGCATAGGACCCGGCCTTGTCGAGCGGCTCGCCACTGGATACGTACCGGCGCAGTTCGGCCGGCTCGAGCTCTTTCAGGGTGACCACGCTGCGGGTCAGCCGGACGTCGATCCGCGTCTCGCTGGTGGCTACCGCCACTGCGGACAGCACCTCGTGGCTGCGCCCCGAGAGCCTCAACAGCATCCGGGTCGCCGCCGCTGCATCGCGCGGCTTGCCCAGCGCCTCACCGTCGATCACCACCTCGGTATCGGCTGCCAGCACCACGCCCGGGGCTAGCCCGCGTTCCCGCGCGCGCACCGCACCGATCCGCGCCTTGTCGACGGTGACCCGGTTCACGTAGTCGGTGGGCGCCTCACCGTCGCGCGGGATCTCCTCCACGTCGCTGCCGCGAACCAGGTCGGAGCGCAGCAGGAGCGTCTCGAAGCGCACGTTGATCTGGCGCAGCAGTTCGCGCCGTCGGGGGCTGTGCGATGCCAGGTAGAGCAATGGACGGCTGATGGTCATGTTGCGTTCGTTCGGGCTCGCGAAAGGTTCTCACTCGCGATGATACGGGTGATGCTCGAGAAGCGAGACGCAGCGGTAGATCTGTTCGACGAGCACCAGTCGTGCGAGCGCGTGCGGCAGGGTCAGCGCGGACAGCGCGAGGGTCATCGAAGCCCGGGCTGCGAGCGCCGGGGCGAGGCCGTCAGGGCCGCCGATCCAGAAGGCGATCCCCGGTACTTCGGAGCGCCAGCGTTCGATCGCCGCCGCGAATGCCCGTGTGTCGAGCGAGCGTCCGTGCTCGTCGAGCGCGACGCGTACGAACCCTTCGGGGACGGCTGCTTCGAGGCGGCTGGCCTCTGCCTCCATCATCGCCGCCACCGGCTTGCCCTGGGTGCGCGGGCTCGCCTTCACTGGGGTCACCTCCAGCCGGTAGAGCCGAGGCAGGCGTCCGCGGTACTCGGCGATGCCTTCGTCGATCCAGGCCGGCACGCGCTCGCCGACGGCAATGACCCGGAATCGCAACGCGCTGGCCAGCAGGCGTCAGGACACCGGCCCGGACACCGGCTCGGACGCGGCGGCGCCCGGGGCGCGGCGGCGGGCGCGCGGCGGCGGCGCCCAGAGTTCTTCCAGGTTGTAGTGCGCGCGGATGGTGGGCTGCATGATGTGGACGATCACCTTGCCGAGGTCGACGAGGATCCACTCGCCGACGGACTCACCCTCCACGCCGATCACCTCGGCTCCGGCGTCCTTCAGCTTGTTGCGCACGTTCGCAGCCAGCGCCTTCGTCTGGCGGTTCGAGTCGCCCGAGGCGATGATGACCCAGTCGCAGAGTGTCGTCATCTTGGTGACGTTGAAGGCGACGATGTCCTTGGCCTTCACGTCTTCCAGCGCGTCGATCACCGCGCGCTTCATCGTGTCTATTCTCATGCGCACTCGATCATTGATCTTCGGCCTGCCGGTAGATGCCACGGTCATGAATGTAGTCGAGCACGGGCTGCGGCAGCAAGTATCGGGCACTTGCCCCGTGTGCGATCAGGCCGCGGATGCGCGTGGCCGAGATCTGCAGCACGCTGGTGGGCGCCAGGTAGATCGCGCCAGCGGGCTGCTCGGCCAGCAGCCCGACCTCGGATACACGGCGGGCGCGCAGTTCGGCTGCCAGTTCGTGGTCGAGCGGGGCGGTGGCGATCGAGGCATGCCCGCCGCGTTCAGCCACCGCGAAATGGGCCAGTGCGAACAGGTCGCGCCAGCGGTGCCAGCGGTGCAGGCGGGCGAACGCGTCGGCACCCAGCATCAGGCAGATCGGTCGCTCGGGGCCGAATGCGGCACGCAGTTCGGCCAGCGTGTCGACGGTGTAGCAGAGCGAGGTCTTGGCGACTTCGCGCTCGTCGGCGACCAGCCGGCTGTTGTCGGCGATCGCCAGCCGGACCATGTGCAGCCGCTCCGCGCCCGATACGGCTGGCACGGTGCGCAGCGGCGGCATGTTGGCCGGCATCAGTCGTACCTCGTCCAGGTCGAGCGCATCGCCGAGTTCTTCGGCAATGCGCAGGTGCCCGTAATGGACGGGGTTGAACGTGCCCCCGAGGATGCCGATCGGCTTCAACGGAGGGTGCACCTGGCGGTACCGGCGTCTGCGGGCATCAGAGCAGCAGCCTGCGCACGTCCGACAGCAACCCGTTCAGGTGGGCGATGAAGCGTGCGCCGGTGGCCCCGTCGACCACCCTGTGGTCGTAGGACAGCGACAGCGGCAGCATCAGCCTGGGCACGAAGGTGCCGTCGCTGAACACTGGCCGGATCGTCGCCTTCGACACGCCCAGGATCGCCACCTCGGGCGCATTGATGATCGGCGTGAATGCGGTGCCGCCGATGCCGCCGAGGCTGGAGATCGAGAAGCATCCGCCCTGCATGTCGGTTGCCTTCAGCTTCCGTTCGCGCGCCGCCTCGGACAGGGAAGCCAGCTCGCGCGCGATGTCGGCCACGCCCTTGCGGTCGCAGTCGCGGATCACCGGCACCACCAGCCCGTCGGGCGTATCCACCGCCACGCCGACATGGAAGTACTTCTTGAGCACCAGCGCGTCGCCCCCGGGTGCGAGCGATGCGTTGAACGTCGGGAACTCGCGCAGCGCCCCGGCGACCGCCTTCACCAGGAAGGCCAGAACGGTCAGGCGCACGCCCTGTTTCCTGAGCGATTCCAGCTGGGCCTTGCGGAACGCTTCCAGTTCGGTGATGTCGACCTCGTCGAACTGCGTGACATGCGGGATGCTTACCCAGTTGCGATGCAGGTTCGGGCCGGACAGCTTCTGTATGCGGCTCAGCGGCAGCGACTCGACCGGGCCGAACTTCGAGAAGTCGACCTGTGGCATCGGCGGCAGGTTGAACGGCAGGCCTGCCGACGGGACCGCAGCCGGCGCCGGTGGCGCGGCGAGGGTCTGTTTCACGAATGTCTGCACATCCTCCTTCAGGATGCGCGCCTTGGGGCCCGACGCGGCCACGCGCGTCAGGTCGACGCCGAGTTCACGCGCGAACCTGCGCACCGATGGCGAGGCATGCAGGCCGGGGGCTGCGGCGGCCTGTCCGTCGTCGGCAGTATCCGCAGCGACGGGTGCCGCGGATACCGCAACGGGGGCAGGCGGCGGGGCCGTGACGGACGGCGCGGGGGCGGCCGTGGTGGGAGCCGCCGGGGCCGGGGCGGACACGACAGCCGGAGCCGGGGCCGGGGTCGGGGTCGGGGCCGCGGCGGCGTCGTCCGTTTCGAGCATCAGCACGAGCGTACCCTGCGACACCTTGTCGCCGACCTTGAGCTCGATCGACTTCACCGTGCCGGAGGCCGGCGCAGGAACCTCGATCGTCGCCTTGTCGGATTCGAGCGAGATCAGCGGGTCTTCCTTCTCGATGCGCGCCCCGGCCGAGACCATGATCTCGACCACTGGCACGTCCTTGAAGTCGCCGATGTCGGGGACCTTCACTTCCATCGTGTTTGCCATGCGCCTACACCGTCGTCGGATTCGGTTTGTCGGTGTCGATCCCGTAGCGGTCGATTGCCTCGGCCACCTTCTCGATCGTGATCGTCCCCTCGTCGGCGAGCGCCTTGAGTGCCGCCACCGCAACGTAGTGCCGGTCGACCTCGAAGAAGCGGCGCAGGTTCTTCCGGGTGTCGGAACGCCCGAAGCCGTCGGTGCCGAGCACCACGTAGCGCCCGCGCACGTAGGGCCGGATCTGGTCGGCGAAGTTGCGCATGTAGTCGGTCGCCGCGACCACCGGCCCCGCGCGGTCCTTGAGGCATTTCTGCACGTGGGATTCGCGCGGCGGTTCCGCCGGATGCAGCATGTTCCAGCGTTCGACGTCGATGCCTTCGCGGCGCAGCTCGTTGAAGCTGGTCGCGCTCCAGATGTCGGCCTTCACCCCGAAGTCCTGCTCGAGCAGTTCCGCCGCGGCGATCACCTCGCGCAGGATGGTGCCGCTGCCGAGCAACTGCACCCGCGGCGCCTTGTCTTTCTTCGACACCGCGGCCTCGCGGAACAGGTACATGCCCTTGAGGATGTCCGGCTCCACGCCCACCGGCATCGCCGGGTGGGTGTAGTTCTCGTTCATCACGGTGATGTAGTAATAGATGTCCTCGCCGTTGGCGTACATCCGCCGCAGGCCGTCCTGGATGATCACCGCGAGTTCATAGCCGAAGGTCGGGTCGTAGGTGATGCAGTTGGGTATCGTCGCCGCCATCAGGTGGCTGTGGCCATCCTCGTGCTGCAACCCCTCGCCGTTGAGCGTGGTGCGCCCGGCGGTGCCGCCGAGCAGGAAGCCCTTGGCGCGCGAATCGCCGGCGGCCCAGCACAGGTCGCCCACGCGCTGGAAACCGAACATCGAATAGAAGATGAAGAACGGGATCATGGTGACCCCGTGCACGCTGTAGGCGGTCGCCGCGGCGATCCACGAGGACATCGCACCGGCCTCGTTGATGCCTTCCTGCAGGATCTGGCCCTTCTTGTCTTCCTTGTAGAACATCAGCAGGTCTGCGTCCTCGGGCTTGTACAACTGCCCGACCGACGAGTAGATGCCCAGCTGGCGGAACATGCCCTCCATGCCGAACGTGCGCGATTCGTCGGGCACGATCGGCACGATCAGCTTGCCTATCGCCTTGTCGCGCACCAGCGTGCCGAGGATGCGAACGAAGGCCATCGTGGTCGAGATCTCGCGGTCCTCGGTAGACTTGAGAACCGACTCGAACGCCGACAGCGGCGGCACCTCGAGTGCGCCAGCGCCGCGCCGGCGCTGCGGCACCGAGCCGCCCATCGCGGCGATGCGGCTGCGCAGGTACTGCATCTCGGCGCTGTCCTCGGCGGGCTTGTAGAGCGGAACTTCGTCGAGCTGATCGTCCGGGATCGGTATGCCGAAGCGGTCGCGGAACGCCCTGATCGAGACGGTACCCATCTTCTTCTGCTGGTGGGTGATGTTCTGCCCTTCGCCCGATTCGCCCATGCCGTAACCCTTGATGGTCTTGGCGAGGATCACGGTCGGCTGGCCCTTGTGCTCGGTGGCTGCCTTGTAGGCCGCGTACATCTTGTGCGGGTCGTGGCCGCCGCGGTTCAGGCGCCAGATGTCCTCGTCGGACATGGTCGACACCATCTCGCGCAGTTCCGGGTACTTGCCGAAGAAGTGCTCGCGCACGTAGGCGCCGTCCTTCGACTTGAAGGTCTGGTATTCACCGTCGACGCACTCTTCCATCCGCTTGAGCAGCAGCCCGGACTTGTCCTTCGCCAGCAGCTGATCCCAGTAGGAGCCCCAGATGACCTTGATCACGTTCCAGCCGGTGCCGCGGAAGTCCGCTTCCAGCTCCTGGATGATCTTGCCGTTGCCGCGCACCGGGCCGTCGAGCCGCTGCAGGTTGCAGTTGATCACGAACACCAGGTTGTCGAGGCGTTCGCGCGCCGCGAGCGAAATCGCGCCGAGCGATTCCGGCTCGTCCATTTCGCCGTCGCCCATGAAGGCGAACACCTTGCGGTTGGCGGTGTCGGCGATGCCGCGGTCGTGCAGATACTTCATGAAGCGCGCCTGGTAGATCGCCTGCAGCGGACCCAGGCCCATCGACACGGTCGGGAACTGCCAGAAGTCGGGCATCAGCCACGGGTGCGGGTAGGACGAAACGCCCTTGCCCTCGACCTCCTTGCGGAAGTTGTCGAGCTGGTCCTGGGTGATGCGGCCTTCGAGGAAGGCACGCGCATAGACCCCGGGCGAGGAGTGCCCCTGGAAGAACACCAGGTCGCCGCCGTGGTCAGCGGAGGGCGCGTGGAAGAAATGGTTGAAGCCGACGTCGTACAGCGTGGCAGCCGATGCGAAGCTGGCGATATGGCCGCCCAGTTCGGACGACTGCTTGTTCGCGCGCACCACCATGGCCATCGCGTTCCAGCGGATGATCGACCGGATCCGGTGCTCGAGTTCGTGGTTGCCCGGCGACTTCGCCTCCATGTGCGGCGGGATCGTGTTGATGTAGGCGGTCTGCGCGCTGAACGGCAGGTAGCCGCCGCTGCGCCGCGCGACATCGACCAGCTTCTCGAGCAGGAAGTGTGCGCGTTCCGGTCCTTCGTTCTCGAGCACGCCCGCGAGCGCGTCGATCCACTCCTGCGTCTCGGCGGGATCGGGGTCTGGCGTTGCGCCGGTGTGCATGTCGGTCAGGTTCATGGGGGGACCTTGGGTAGAGGTTGAACTGTCGTCCACTGGGACGAGGCCGGCGCGCGCTCGTGGCACGCGTGGCACTGTTTCGATCGACGACCGAATCACTCGATCGCGACCGAGTATAACGCGCGCTATTTCGCGTCCCGGACCGTCGATGACTCCATCGGGGAAACGATCTCGTGACCCGGGGAAACCTGCTGCGACGCGGCATCGGCCTTGCCCACGACGACTGCGGTTTCCTGTCGCGCTGCGGCAAAAGTGCTTTCGAGCCAGTGCGCGACCCGCGATGCGACCTCGGCTTCGCGGCCACGATAGAAGTGGTCGCAGCGATCGACGATCGACACCGTGCACGGCCCCCCGGATCGCCGCGCGAATGCCTCGGCCGGATACAGATCCGCCGGCTCGCTGTCGCCGCGCAGGTACAGGGTCGGACAGCGGACTTGCGGTGCCAGGCCGAGCGTGTCGGGGAGGGAATCCATCCGGTCGAGGAAGCTCTCGGCGCTCGACACGTACCACCAGCCGGGAAGGTGCATCAGGTCGCGGCCGCGCCCTTGCGCGACCTTCCTGCGCGCCGTCTCCGCGACCGCGTCCAGGTCGAGTCCGTCGAGTGCGCCTGCCGCCGCCGCGTGCCGCACCATCGATGTGCCGCCGCACTGTGCCGACAGCAGTACCAGCCCTGGCGTACGCGGATGGTCGGCGACGTGCCGCACCGCCAGCATGCCGCCATTGCTGTGGCCGATCACCACCGGATCGGGCAACCCCTGTTGCGCCAGCCAGCGCGCGGCTATCCGGTTGTCCTCGATCGCTTCGTGCGTCATCTGCCAGGCTGCGCCCTCTGCCTGGCGCGAATCGCGGATGCTCATGATGTCGTGGCCGCGCCGGTTGAATGCGAGGCACGCGTAGCCGAGGCGGGTGAGCACCGGCGGCAGGAAGCGCGGCGCGCCCCAGAGGAAATTCATCCGGTTTCCGTGGAACAGCAGCGCGCTGCCGATCGCAGGCTTGTCATCCGGCTGATAGAACGCGCCGTCGATCGGGGTGGTATCCGTGGCAAGGGTGATCAGTTCGGTGCGCATCGCACATATACTCCGGAAAAAGGCGCCTGCAGGATGCGCGCTGAAGACAGCGCCCGGACGCGGCGCCATCAATGGAGGATACACAGTGACACGCAAGACCACTGCAGCAGGGCCGGTGCGCCGGGAGAATGCCCGCGCATCCACGAAATCGGTGCTGGGCGGCGCATTGTGTGCGCTGTTCGCGATGCTTGCAGCGCCGGCGGCAGTCGCGCAGTCGGGCGACTTCCCGGTGAAGCCGATCCGCATCCTGGTGCCGCTGGCACCCGGCGGGGGCAACGACGCGATCGCGCGCCTGATCGGGTCCCGGCTGCAGGAACGCCTCGGCCAGTCAGTCGTGGTCGACAACCGGCCCGGAGCCGGTGGTGTCGTCGGCACCGAGATCGCCTCGCGTGCGGCGCCCGATGGCTACACGATGATCGTCGTGAACAACTCGCACGTCATCATGTCGGCACTCTATCCGAAGCTCTCGTTCGATCCGATGCGCGACTTCGCCCCGGTGGCGCTCGCCGCCAGTTCGCCCTTCATCGTGGTGGTCCATCCGTCGCTGCCGGTCAACAACATCCAGGAGTTGCTGGCCTGGACGCGCGCCAACCCGGGCAGGATGAACTACGGTACGTCCGGCGTCGGCAGCCCGCCGCACCTCGCCGGCGAACTGATGGCCCAGATGGGCAAGGTCGACATGACCGCTATCGTGTTCAAGGGCATCGGCCCGGCGCTCGCCGCGGTGCTGGGCAACGAAATTCCGATGACCTTCCCCAACCTCCTGGTCGGCATACCGCAGATGAAGGCCGGACGGGTCCGGGCACTGGCGATCACCAGCCTGAAGCGGTCGGACGCGTTGCCCGACCTGCCGACCGTTTCCGAAGCCGGGCTGCCGGGTTTCGAGGCCAACATCTGGTTCGGCTTCCTGGCCCCGCGCGGTACGCCGGTGCCGCTCGTCGACCGGCTCAATCGCGAGATCGTCGGCGCGCTGAAGCAGCCCGAGGTGCGCCAGCAGATCGTCGGCATCGGTGCCGAGCCGCTCGGCGGCACCCCGGCCGAGTTCGGTGCATTGATGAAGTCGGACGCCGAGCGCCTGGGCCGGCTGATCCGCGAGCGCGGAATCCGGGCCGACTAGCGGTGCGTGCAGGGTCCGGGCACGGCCCGGGCCTTGCCCGGCGGCGCGGCACCGGTCAGCGGTCCTGGAAGACCGGTGGCCGCTTCTCGATGAACGCGCGCATGCCTTCGGCCTGGTCTGCGCTGGAGAACGCCAGCCCGAACAGGTCGGATTCGACCGCGCATGCCTGTACGAGGTCGAGCGCCTGCCCCCTTTGCCAGGCCTGCTTGACCAGGCGAACGGCGAGCGGTCCCTTCGATGCGATCGTGCGCGCGAGTTCCAGACCGCGAGCGAGCAAGGCATCGCCCGCCACCTTCTCGTTCGCGAGTCCGATGGCAACGGCCTCATCCGCCTTGACCTGCCGGCCGGTCATCAGCAGTTCCATTGCCTTGCCCGGAGCGATCCGGCGCGGCAGGCGCTGCGTGCCGCCGAAGCCCGGGGGAATGCCGAGGTTGACCTCGGGCTGCCCGAACACCGCGTTGTCCGCCGCGACGATCCAGTCGCAGGCGAGGGCCAGCTCGCAGCCGCCGCCGAGCGCATAGCCGTTCACCAGCGCGACCGCCGGCATCGGCAGTGCCTCGATGTCCAGGAACAGCCGTGATGCCTTCCACGAGAACGCACGCGCCTGCTCCGGAGACAACGACTGCATCTCCGAGATGTCCGCGCCGGCCACGAATGACTTCGTACCGCCGCCTGTCAGCAGCAGCGCGCGCGCGGTCCGGTCAGTCGCCAGACCAGCCACCACGCAGGCCAGTTCGGCCAGCGTTGCGCTGTCGAGCGCATTGAGCGCCCTGGGCCGGTCGATCTTGACGAGATGGATGCCCGCCTCGGGCTGCTCGTGGCTGAGGTTGCGGTATTCGGCGAGGGTCATCGGGATCTGGGGGGGGGAAAGGGTTGCCCGGCTCGCTTCACTTGCCGGGATAGTCGAAGAAGCCGCGTCCGCTCTTGCGGCCGAGGTGGCCGGCGTCGACCATCTCGACCAGCAGCGGGCAGGGTCGGTACTTCGAATCGTTGAAGCCGTCGAGCAGCACCTGCATGATCGCCAGCACCGTATCGATGCCGATCAGGTCGGCCAGCGCCAGCGGGCCCATCGGATGGCCCATGCCGAGCTTCATCACGGTATCGATCTCTTCGGCCGTCGCCAGACCTTCGTACAGGCAGAACGCGGCCTCGTTGATCATCGGGATCAGCACGCGGTTGGCGACGAAGCCGGGGCTGTTCTTCACGTCCACCGGCACCTTGCCCAGCGCGCGTGCCAGAGCCTCGACCGTGTCGCGCGTCTGCCGCGAGGTCTGGCGCGCGCTGATCACCTCGACCAGCTGCATCATCGGCACCGGATTCATGAAGTGCATGCCGACCACGCGTTCCGGATGCTCGACGGCGGCGGCCAGGCGGGTCAGCGAAATCGACGAGGTGTTGCTGGCCAGGATGGCATCGGGGCGGCAGGTCGCGGACAGCTCGCGGAAGATGGCGCGCTTCACGTCGAGGTTCTCGGTCACGGCCTCGATCACGATATCCGCGTCAGCGAGCGCCTCGACCGCGCTGGCGGTCGTGATGCGTCCGAGCGTTTCCGCCTTGTCCGCCTCGGTGATGCGGGCCTTCGCCAGCAGCCGGTCGAGACTGGTCGCTATCACCGTGCGCGCGCGCTCGAGTGCAGCCGGGTCGAGGTCGCGCAGCACGACCGGATGGCCGGCCGCCGCGCAGACCTGGGCGATGCCGCTGCCCATCTGGCCGGCGCCGAGCACGGCGATGCGCATCATGGCTTCACCGGACGGGCAGCCTTGCCCGCCGGCGCGGCAGGTGCCGGTGCGGAAGCCGGTGCGGCAGGGTCGATCACCTGCTTCACGTACGACCCGGGTGCGTCCTCGAGCACCGGGTGCGAGGCGCTTCCGGGCGCGCGCGCGTCGACTTCGCCGTTGCCGAAGCCTGAGGAAACCCACTGGTGCCAGTGCGGCCACCACGAGCCTTCATGCGACTGTGCCTGTGCGAGCCATGCGTCGGCGCCTGCCGTCAGCGGCGCGGGGCTGGTCCAGTGCTGGTACTTCTTCGCCGCCGGCGGGTTGATCACCCCGGCGATATGGCCCGATCCGGCCAGCGTGAACTGCACCGGTCCGGCCAGCAGCCCGGCGCCGGCATGCGTCGACGTCCACGGCGCGATGTGGTCTTCGATGGTCGACAGGAAGTAGGCGGGGGTGTCGATCTTCGAGACATCGATCGGCACGCCGTCGAGCGTGATGCCGCCGGGCTGGCGCAGCAGGTTCCTGAGGTACATGTTGCGAAGGTAGAAGCCGTGCATCGCCGCGGGCATGCGGGTGGAGTCGGAATTCCAGTGCAGCAGGTCGAAAGGGAACGGATCCTTGCCCATAAGGTAGTTGTTGACCACGAACGACCAGATCAGGTCGTTGGCGCGCATCAGGTTGAACGTCGCGGCCATCTCGTGGCCCTCGAGGTAGCCGCGCCTGGCCATCTTGCGCTCGAGGTTGTCGAGCTGCTCTTCGTCGATGAACACGCCGAGTTCGCCCGGCTCGGAGAAATCGATCATCGCGGTGAAGAAGGTCGCGCTGGCCACCCGGTCGGACTGTCCCTTCGCCTTGAGCCAGGCCAGGCAGCTTGCCATCAGCGTGCCGCCCAGGCAGTAACCGATCACGTTCGTATCCGGCTCGCCGGTGATGTCGCGCATCGCGTCGAGAGCCGCCAGCGGGCCGAGCCTGAGGTAATCGTCGAAGCCCTTGTCCGCCAGTTTTTCGTCGGGGTTGACCCAGGAGATCACGAAGACGGTATGCCCCTGGTCCACCGCCCACTTGATGAACGAATTCTTCTCGCGCAGGTCGAGGATGTAGAACTTGTTGATCCACGGCGGCACGATCAGCAGCGGCCGCCTGAGCACCTTCGCCGTCGATGGTGTGTACTGGATCAGCTGCATCAGCGCGTTCTGGAATACGACCTTGCCCGGCGTTGCCGCGATGTTCTCGCCCAGCTTGAACTGGGTGCTGTCGGTCATGCTGATGCGCAGCTGGTTGCCGCCGCTGCGCTCGAGGTCGCCGAGCAGGTTGGCGAGGCCGTCGAGCAGGTTCTTGCCGCCGGTGTCGAGCGTGGCGCGCAGGACTTCCGGGTTGGTCATCGCGAAGTTGGTCGGGGCCAGGGCATCGATGTACTGGCGCGTGAAGAAGTCGACCTTCTTGCGCGTGTTCTCGTCCAGCCCTTCGACGCTGGTCATCACGCCATGGGTGTGGCGCGCGGCGATCAGGTACGACTGCTTCAGGTAGTTGAAGACGAGGTTGTTTTCCCAGTCCTCGTGCTTGAACCGCTTGTCGCCTTTCGCTGCCTCGGCCACCGGTGCGGCCCCCATGCCCATGGCCTTCAGCCAGGTCGATTGCCACAGGTTCATGTAGTCGCCCCACATGTTCATCTGCAGCTGCATCAGCTTCATCGGATCGCTCCAGATCTGCTGGAAAGCCTCGGTGAAGGCGCGCCCGACGCCCACCTCGTCCATGCCGGCCGCCCCGGGCTCCTTCGACATGTGCTCGAAGTACTTCATCACCAGCTGCGAGCTGCGCTGTGCGAGGTCCGTGAACTGGCGTGCCATTTCGGCGGTGTCGGCGGGTGCAGCTGCGGCGGGTCTCGGATCGGCCATCGTGGGTCCTGCCTTCTCTCGGTCCTGAAGCTGGGTGCGGCGGGCGGGTGGCCCGGCGAAGCGGTCCGCCGCCGCCGCCGGTCGGCCGGCAGCAAACGGCGGCCGGGCGCTCCCCCATTCATTGTCCGGGGACCCGGCGGGGCGTATATTAGGCTCCCCTGCTGCATGGCACAAATCGCGTTGCAGCGCGGTCACACACATACGAGGAGCATCAGCATGAACGATCCGGTCGTCATCGTCGGCGCCGCGCGCACCCCCATGGGCGGGTTCCAGGGCGATTTCTCGAACGTGACTGCGTCGGCACTGGGCGCCGCAGCGATCAAGGCCGCCGTCGAGCGCGCCGGCATCACGCCGGCAGACGTCGATGAGGTGATCATGGGCAACGTACTGATGTCGGGTCAGGGCCAGGCCCCGGCCCGCCAGGCGGCGCTCGGCGCCGCCCTGCCGATGGGCGCGCACTGCACGACCATCAACAAGATGTGCGGCTCGGGCATGCAGGCGATGATGTTCGCGCGCGACCAGCTGCTTGCCGGCTCCGCCTCGGTGATGGTGGCCGGCGGCATGGAAAGCATGACCAACGCCCCCTACCTCATCCCCAAGGCGCGCGGCGGCATGCGGCTGGGCCATGGCGAGATCAAGGATTCGATGTTCCTCGACGGCCTGGAAGACGCCTACGACAAGGGCAAGCTGATGGGCGTGTTCGCGGAAGAGACCGCGGCGCGCTACCAGTTCAGCCGTGAAGCCCAGGACCGGTTCGCGATCCAGTCGACCACCCGCGCGCAGGCCGCGATCAACGGCGGCGCGTTCGATGCCGAGATCACCCCGATCACCCTCAAGACCTCGAAGGGCGAGACGGTCATCAAGATCGACGAGCAGCCGCTGAAGGCGAAGATCGACAAGATCCCGTCGCTCAAGCCGGTGTTCAGGAAGGACGGCACGGTGACCCCGGCCAATTCGAGCTCGATTTCCGACGGTGCCGCTGCGCTGGTGATGATGCGCAAGTCGGAAGCCGAGAAGCGTGGCCTCAAGCCGCTGGCCACCATAGTCGCCCAGGCCAGCCATTCGCACGAGCCGCAGTGGTTCACCACCGCCCCGGTCGGTGCGATGCAGAAGCTGTTCGCCGCTACCGGCTGGACGGTCGATGATGTCGACCTGTTCGAGGTGAACGAGGCGTTCGCGGTGGTGACGATGGCCGCCATCCACGACCTCAAGCTGCCCGAGGAGAAGGTCAACGTGAACGGCGGCGCCTGCGCACTCGGCCATCCGATCGGCGCCTCGGGTGCGCGCATCGTGGTGACGCTGCTGTCGGCGCTTCAGGCGCGGGGCGGCAAGCGCGGCATGGCCACGCTTTGCATCGGTGGCGGCGAAGCCGTTGCAATGGCGATCGAACTGGCCTGAACATGGCTTCCGGCGACGCGGGCCGGGCCGGCGGTGCGCCTGCGGGCCCGATCGAGTTCTACTTCGACTTCTCGTCGCCGTATGGCTACTTCGCAGCGCATCGCATCGATGCGATCGCGAAGATGCACGGACGCGCGGTGGAGTGGCGGCCGATCCTCCTCGGGCTGGTGTTCGAGGTGAGCGGCGGCCGTCCGCTGCCGTCCATCCCGATGAAGGGCGACTACGCCCGCATCGACGTCGCCCGGACCGCTCGCTTCCATGGCATCGCATGGCGGCAGCCGTCGAAGTTCCCGATCAGCGGACAGGCCGCCTGCCGTGCGTTCTACTGGCTGGCGGCGCAGGATCCGCAGAAGGCGAAACGGCTTGCACTGGCCCTTTTCCATGCCTACTTCGCGGACGGCCGGGACATCTCCAGCCCACAGGTCACCGTCGACGTGGCGGCGGAGATGGGCATTGCGGGCCCGGCGCTGGCAGAGGCCCTGTCCGACCCGGCGGTGAAGGAACGCCCGCGCGCCGAGACACAGCGCGCGATCGAGCGCGGCGTGTTCGGTTCCCCCTACTTCATCGTCGACGGCGAGCCATTCTGGGGCAACGACCGGCTCGACCAGGTGGCTCGCTGGCTTTCTGACGGTCGGTTCTAGATCTGCGAGCGGGCCGTCCCGGCCATGCGATGCCCGAAGCGCCGGTGACCAGGATGGCTTTGCCGCGGCGCGGATGTCCTGGTCGACTGATCGACTGATCGACCGATCCCCGCTGCATGAACGCCAGGCCGTACGCCATGGCGAGTCGGTTCGTTCAGCGTCCAGTGCCCCTGCGAGCCTTGTTTCGCGGAAAACAAATTGAATGCAAAAAGAAAATCCGACAGACTGTAATAAACTGGTAATAATGCTGTAAAAAACCAGATCGAAGTCTTGGCATCAGTCAGCAACCCGCGTGCAAAGACACGCCGCTTCTTGGCTGACATTGCCGCCGGAGGAATAGCCATGAAACTGAAAACCGCCGCCTGGTCTGTCGGGCTGCCCCTGTGCCTGCTGTCCGCCGCGAGCAGCGGGCAAGAGTATCCGACGCGCCCGGTGTCGGTAATCGTTCCCTTTGCGGCCGGCGGGCCGACCGACACGATGGCGCGACTGCTCGCGCAGCAGTTCCAGGCATCCTTCAAGCAGACCGTCGTGGTCGAGAATGCGCCTGGCGCCGGCGGCACCATCGGCGTCAACAAGGTCGTACGCGCCACGCCGGACGGCTATACGGTACTGCTGATGCACATCGGGATGTCGACCGCTCCAGCGCTGTACAAGCGGCTGCCTTTCGATCCGTTGAAAGACCTCGAACCGATCGGCCAGGTCGCCGACGTGCCGATGACCCTGTTGACGCGTGCGAACCTGCCGGTCACCGGCCTGAAAGACCTGATCACCTATCTTAAGGGCAACCGCGACAAGACCACGATCGCCAATGCCGGGCTGGGCGCCGCGTCGCACCTCTGCGGCCTGTTGTTCATGAGTTCTATCGGCATCGACCTCACCACCGTCGCCTACAAGGGGACGGCGCCGGCCATGAGCGATCTCCTCGGCGGGCAGGTGGATGTTCTCTGCGACCAGACCAGCAATACGGTCAGCCAGATCAAGGCCGGCAAGGTCCGCGCCATAGGGGTCACGTCTCCGAAGCGCCTGGCGCAGTTGCCCGATGTGCCGACGTTGGCCGAGCAGGGCCTGAGCGGTTTCGAACTCAACGTCTGGCACGGCCTGTACGCCCCCCGGGGAACGCCCCGGCCGGTACTCGAGCGCCTGAACAAGGTCCTGAACGCCACCATCAGGGATGCGACGTTCAATGCCCGCATCGCCGAGTTCGGGGCCGTCAGCGTGGCTCCTGCGCTGGCGACGCCCGAAGGATTGCGCGCGCACCTGACGAAGGAGATCGCGTTGTGGGGGCCGATCATCGCCAAGGCGGGTCAATTCGCCGATTGACGGTGGCGCGGCGCAGGGTGTTCCCGGCGGATGCGTCGCAGGGCATGGCGTATTCGTAACCGCCCTGCCTGCGGCACAATCCCTTTTTTTGCCGAAGGGATCCGCCATGGCCCCATCACCCGACGCCGTGACCGGCATCACCGTCGCCGTCGATGTCCGGGGCATCGCCACGGTGACACTGGACCGGCCCGATATACACAACGCGTTCGACGACGCGATGATCGCGGCGCTCACCGGCGCGCTGCACGACCTCGCCGCCGATGCCGCTGTGAGAGTGGTAGTGCTCGCGGCCAGCGGCCGGAGTTTTTCCGCGGGCGCCAACCTCAACTGGATGAAGCGCATGGCCGGCTATTCCGAGGCGCAGAACGTCGAGGATGCGCTGGGGCTGGCGCGGCTGATGCACACGCTCTACACGTTCCGCAAGCCGACCCTCGCGCGCGTGCACGGGCCGGCGTTCGCCGGCGGGCTCGGGCTGGTTGCCTGCTGCGACATCGCGGTGGCGGCGCCCGAGGCCACGTTCTGCCTGACGGAAGTCCGGCTGGGCATGATCCCGGCCGTGATCACGCCCTACGTCGTGGCTGCCATCGGCGAGCGCCAGGCGCGCCGCTACGGCCTCACCGCGGAGAAATTCGACGCCGCCGAAGCGTTGCGGCTCGGGCTGGTACACGAGGTGGTCGACGCGGCGGCGCTCGATGCCAGGATCGATGTGCTGGCCGGGCAACTGCTGCTCGGCGGCCCGTGTGCGCTGGCCGAGTGCAAGGCCTGGGTCGCCGAAGCGGTGGGGCGCCCGATCGACGAGGCACTTGTCGCGGAGTCGGCGCGCCGGATCGCCGCGCTGCGCGCCAGCCCCGAGGGCCGCGAGGGCGTCACTGCATTCCTGGAAAAGCGAGCCGCCCGCTGGGTCGCCGAAGCGAAGCGGTGAGCGCGGCCACGAACAGAACTGGCCTGCTGCCCGCTGCCGTGCGCGTGGTCGAGGTCGGGCCGCGCGACGGGCTGCAGAACGAGCCGGGCAGCATCCCGGTGGCGACGCGCGTGGCACTCATCGACCGGCTCGCGTCGGCGGGCCTCTCGATGGTCGAGTCGGGCGCTTTCGTGTCGCCGAAATGGGTGCCGCAGATGGCCGGGACCGCGGAGGTGCTGTCGGAGATCGCGCGGCCGCCCGGCACGCGGTTCCCGGTACTGGTGCCGAACATGAAGGGGTTCGAGACCGCACTCGCGTACCAGCAGGCGAGCGGCATCGCGCTGGAAGAGATCGCTGTGTTCTCGGCAGCCAGCGAGGCGTTTTCTCTGAAGAACACCCACTGCACCATCGACGAAGGGCTGACGCGATTCGCCGAGGTCACCCGCGCCGCGCTTGCACAGGGCTGGCGGGTGCGCGGATACGTCTCGGTGGCGTTCGGCTGTCCGTACGAAGGCGAGGTGGCTGCCGCGCGCGTGCTCGACGTGACGCGCCGGTTGCTCGATCTCGGCTGCTACGAGGTGTCGATCGGCGACACGACCGGCATCGGCACTGCGGGGTCCGTGCACCGGTTGTTCGACCTGCTGATCGCGCAGGTGCCGGCCGCGCGGCTGGCCGGACATTTCCACGATACCTGGGGACAGGGGCTGGCCAATACGCTCGCGATGCTCGAGCACGGCGTGGCGACGGTCGATGCCTCGGTGGCCGGCCTCGGCGGCTGCCCGTATTCGCCCGGGGCGACCGGCAATGTCGCGACCGAGGACGTGGTGTGGATGCTGCACGGCATGGGCATCGAGACCGGCGTCGACTTCGACCGGCTGGTCGATGCCGGCTGCTTCATCAGCGAGGCACTGGGGCGCCGGACTGGATCGCGTGCGGCACGCGCGCGGCTGGCCGGGCGCGAACGCAGCCTGGCTTCCTGAGCGAGTGTCGCAGGCTGGCGCTGCAGCGCGGCATGCCGGACAATACGGGCCCGACGCGCCGCAGGCGCGCTCCCCGACTGCAGGACACCGAGGCCATGGCCGTGACGCTCCCGACTTCCCGATCGCTGCCCGGGACTGCCGATGCGGCGGATGCCGAGGCGCCGGTGGCGTCGCCCTGCGTGCTGGTCTGCCTCTACGACAAGGACCTCGACGCCTGCCGCGGCTGCTTCCGCTCGCTGGACGAGATTGCCCACTGGTCGATCTACACAGCCCAAGAACAGCGCGACGTGCTCGAACGCGTGGCCGCGCGGCGCAGCCGATCCGGGGCGCAGCCTGCGGGCTGATGGCAGTTCCCTCCAACCGCCGAAGCAACGTTTTCCAGATGCCACTGTCCGAACCTGCCCCGCGTACCGCGATCCATGTCCGCCGCGTCGAATGCCAGGGTTTCCAGCGCGAGGATGGCCTTTGGGACATCGAGGGCTTCATGATCGACGTGAAGGCCCATGTCCACCAGCGGCGCGATGGTGGCGAGCCCCGTGCGCCGGGTGAACCGATCCACCAGATGCGTATCCGGCTGACCATCGACCTGGACTTCCTGATTCACGACTGCGAGGCGGTGACGGAAGCGTCGCCCTACAGCGGCTGCGGCGACATTGCCCCGGCGTTCAAGGCGCTGGTCGGACTGAAGATCGGGCCGGGCTGGCGGCGCAGGACGCTGGAGGTGCTCGGCGGCACGCGCGGCTGTACCCACCTGCTGGAACTGCTCGGGCCGATGGCAACCACCGCCTACCAGGCGACCGGCCGTGCGCGCGCCGCCCGCGACCAGTTGCGCCCTCCGGACAAGCGTCCCTACCAGATCGATTCCTGCCACATCTACCGCAGCGATGGCCCGGCGGTGCTGGAACGCTGGCCGGCCTGGCACACCGGCCCGAAGGACTGACGCCGGCCGCTCAGCGGCCGATGACGCCGAGCCGCTCAGCGGCCGATGACCCCGGCCGCTCAGCGGCCGAAGGGCGCGACGCCGATCAGCACCCGGTGCAGCCAGAACGCGAAGACTGCCCACAGCGCGATGCCCAGCACGACGGTGGCCACCGTGGGTAGCGTGGCGCTGTTGTACGTCACTCCGGCTGCGCGATCGCGCTGCCGTGCCGAGATGAAGTCGGCGACTGCCCATGCCAGGAAGCTGCCGAACAGCACGATGTCGGCCAGCGTGCCGTTGGCGAGCAGGTGGGCGAAAGCCCACAGCTTCACCCCAGCCACCATCGGATGGCCGATCGCCGCCTTGATCCGGTTCGACGGAATGTAGGCGGCGACCAGCAGCACGAAGGCACCGAGCGTCAACAGGGAGGCGGCATGCCGGGTCCAGACCGGCGGCTGCCACAGGAAGACCGGGTCGGTGCGGGTGGCGCCGTAGCCGATCACGATCAGCACCAGTCCGACGAGCGAGACCAGGGAACACAGCCCTTTCCAGCCGTTGGGTCCGAGCTTCGCGATCATCGCATCGCGCCAGCCGCTGGCGAAGATACGCGTCGAGTGGACACTGAGGAAGAGGATCAGGCCCAGGAGCATCAGGGTCATGTCGAAATACCTCGGATTGCGTGAAGAAGTGCCGATCCCTGGATGGGAGCGGATGCAGTGTGCTGCCCGTGAAACCGGCCGCGGGCTGGCCGGAAACGCGGGGCAGGTTCAAGGTCTGGCGCGCATCCATCGGAAAGGATGCAGGAAGACCGGCCGATACCGGATCGACATTACCCCGGCTGGCCATTGCCGTCCATTCGTGCGGCCGGGTGGACATCGCCGCTGTCTGCCGGAGGTCGGTCGGCGGCAGGCGCCGCGCCGCTCCGCGGGGTCATGCAGGACGTCGGCGCAGCGTCTGCGCTACCGTCCACAGGTCGACGCGAGCGGCGCCCTGGCGCAGCAGCGCGTGCGCGGCTTCGGCACCGGTGGCGCCAGTGGTGGTCACGTCGTCCACGAGCGCAACATGCAGGCCGTCGATCGGACGGTCGACCACGAAGGCGCGGCGCAGGTTATCCGCGCGTCCGGCCAGCGGCAGCTCTGACTGGGGCAAGGTGTCGCGCGCGCGGCGCAGGACCTCCAGACGCATCGGGATGCCGGTCTGCTTCGACAGCAGGCGCGCGATCTCGGCCGACTGATTGAAGCCGCGTTCGGCGATCCGCTGGTCAGACAGCGGCACCGGCAGCAGGCATTGCGGCCGGGCGGCGCTGGCACAGCGCTCGAGCAGGAGTCCGGCCAGCACCGGGACCAGCCACAGTTCGCCTTCGAATTTCAGGCGCCGGATCATGGCGTCAACCGGAAAGCGGTAATCGAGTGCGGCGACGAGCCGTTCGAACGGCGGCGGTTCGCGCGCGCAGCGGTTGCAGCGCGCAGGTGCGCCGGTCTCTGGCGCACGCGCGGGAGCGCCGGCCGGTTCGCCACAGCGCGGGCAGGCGTTGCCGTCGAGCCACGGCAGGTCGCGATGGCATCCGTCGCATAGCGATTCGCACGCTTCGCTGGCGGCACCGCACAAGGCGCAGGGCGCGGGGCCCGACCACAGCCTGTGCAGACGCCGCCAGGCCGACGCGCGCGGCGCGCCGCCGGACATGCCGGCGGACGCCGGATCGAAAGCAGGATTGAACGTGGTTTGACATCGCGTCATGGGCGACCGATCATCGTTCGGCAAGGAATGCCTTTCATTGTTCGACAGCCCGAGTCCATGGACACCCTCGAGAAACCTCCGTATCGCCCCGATTCCCCGTCCAGCCCGCGATCGTGGTCGGTCGACGAAGTGGCAGCGCTGTTCGACCTTCCGTTCGCGGACCTGATGTTCCGGGCACAGACCGTCCATCGCGAGCACCATGATCCGAACGCGGTCCAGCGCTCGACGCTGCTGTCGATCAAGACCGGCGGCTGCCCCGAAGACTGCGGCTACTGCCCGCAGGCCGCCCGGTACGACACGGGCGTGGGCAACGAGGCGATGCTGTCGGTGGACGCGGTGGTCGAAGCTGCCCGCGCCGCGAAGGCCAATGGCGCGACGCGCTTCTGCATGGGCGCCGCATGGCGTAGCCCGAAGCAGCGCGACCTCGAGCCGGTGCTGGCGATGGTGCGCCAGGTGCGCGCGCTCGGCCTGGAGACCTGCGCGACGCTCGGCATGCTCAAGCCAGGGCAGGCCGGGCAACTGCGCGATGCCGGCCTCGATTACTACAACCACAACCTCGATACCGCCCCCGAGTTCTACGGCGACATCGTGTCGACGCGTAGCCAGGATGACCGGCTCGACACGCTGGCACAGGTCCGGTCGGCCGGCATGAACGTCTGCTGCGGAGGCATCGTCGGCATGGGAGAGACGCGGCGCCAGCGGGCGGGGCTGATCGCGACGCTCGCCAACCTCCAGCCGTACCCGGAGAGCGTGCCGATCAACCACCTGGTGCGCGTGCCGGGCACGCCGCTCGAGAACGAGGACGCGCTCGACCCGCTCGAGTTCGTGCGCACCGTGGCCGTCGCGCGCATCGCGATGCCGCGGGCGATGGTCCGGCTCTCGGCCGGCCGGGAAGAGATGTCGGAATCCGTGCAGGCGCTGTGCTTCCTCGCCGGGGCCAACTCGGTCTTCTACGGCGATCGCCTGCTCACCACTGGTAATCCCGATGTCGAGCGCGACCATGCGCTGTTCGACAGGCTCGGCATCCACGGGCTCGACCCCGCGACGACGCCGGCGGCAGCTGGCGCCCTCCTCGCGCCGGGAACCTGAGGCGCGGTGACCAGGCTGTCCGACCTCGCAGCGCGGCTCGCCGGGCTGGAGGCCGACTCGCTGAGGCGTACCCGTCGCCGGCTGGAATCGCCGCAGGGCGTGTCCGTGACCATCGACGGCCGCGATTTCGTGTCGTTCTGCAGCAACGACTACCTCGGCCTCGCGGCGCATCCCGGGATCGCTCGCGCGGTCGAGGAGGGCGTACGGCGCTACGGTACCGGGGCTGGGGCCTCGCACCTGCTGACCGGGCATACCGATGCGCACGAGGCGCTGGAGCGCGACCTCACCCGCTTTTCGGGGTTCCCGGCGGCCCTGCTGTTCTCGACCGGCTACATGGCCAATCTCGGCATCGCCACCGCCCTGCTCGGCCGTGGCGACGCCGTGTTCGGCGACCGGCTGAACCATGCCTGCCTGAACGACGGCGCGCTGCTGTCGCGCGCCACCTTCCACCGTCATCCGCACGGCGACCTCGCGGCGCTGGAGCGCCAGCTGGCCACCAGCGATGCGCGGGTGCGCATGATCATGGTCGATGGCGTGTTCAGCATGGACGGCGACATCGCCCCGTTGCCCGAACTGCTCGAACTGGCGGCCCGCTTCGATGCCTGGCTGCTGGTCGATGATGCCCATGGCTTCGGCGTGCTCGGTGGCGGTCGCGGCTGCCTGGCGCACTTCGGCATCGAGCCGTCCGACGTGCTCGACCGGGTGATCTACATGGGCACTCTGGGCAAGGCGGCCGGGGTATTCGGTGCATTTGTCGCGGCCGCACCCGAGGTGATCGACACGCTGGTGCAGTCGGCGCGCACGTATGTGTTCACGACCGCGCTGCCGCCGATGCTCGCCTGCGGGCTGCAGGCGAGCCTGGCACTGATCGAGCGGGAACCGCAGCGGCGCGAACACCTGGGCGCCCTGATCCGGCGCTGGCAGGCGGGCGTGCGCGGGCTGCGCAGCGGGCATGCGCTGCCGTCGTCGACCGCGATACAGCCGTGGGTGGTGGGCGCCTCCGCGCAGGCCCTCGCCCTGTCGGCGGCGCTGGCCGAGCGCGGATTGCTGGTGCCGGCGATACGGCCCCCGACTGTCCCCGCCGGCAGCGCCCGCCTGCGCATCTCGCTGTCGGCCGCGCATACGCTCGAGCAGCTCGACCGACTGTGCGAGGCCATGCACGAGATCGATGCGCGGCGTGGATGAACGCGCGCGTGCGCCGATCGGCGACTGGCTGCTGGTGCCGGGTTGGGGCTTCGCGGCATCGGTGTTCGATGAATTGCGGGCCTTCCTGCCGCCGACGATCGTCGCGACGGCGGTGGCCTGCAGGGCAGCTGTCGCCGCCATCGACCAGCGTGCGGCAGCCGTGCGTGCCGGCGACGCTCCGCCCTTCGGTATCTGTGCATGGTCGCTCGGCGCGACCCTGGCGGTCGACCGCGCGCTCGCCCATCCCGGGGCGATCGCGGCGCTGGTCCTGGTCGGCGCCACGCCCCGCTTCGTCGCCGGCGACGGCTGGATCCCGGCCATGCCCGCCGCCGAGTTCGAGGCATTCGCGGCTGTCGCCGCGGCCTCGGTTCCGGCGGCGCAGTCACGCCTGGCGTCGCTCTGCGCGATGGGTTCGGCGGATGCGCCGGCACTGGCGCGTCGCCTGCGGCGTTCGTTCGACCGTGCGTTGCCTGGCGAGGCGGCTGCCGGTTTTCCGGACGCGATGATGGAAGGGCTCGACTGCCTGCGCCGCGCGGATCTGCGCGGAAGGCTATCCGCGCTGGACGTCCCGGTTGCCCTCGTGCATGGCGAGCGGGATGCACTGGTGCCCGTGGCGGCCGCGCACGCGCTCGCCGCCGCGCTGCCGCGTGCACGCGGGCTGGCAGTGGCCGCGGATGGGCACGCGCTGCCCGTCGTACAGGCCGGCCGACTTGCCGTTACGATCGCCGAGATGGACGGTGCCTCGCACCGCTTCCTGCACGAGACCGCATCCCGCACATGAACCTGCCCCCGACCGAGCCGCACGTGATCGACAAGCGCGCCACCCGCGCCTCGTTCTCGCGCGCCGCGTCCGACTACGACCGTGCGGCGGTCCTGCAGCGCGAGGTCGGCGACCGGATGGCCGAGCGTCTCGATTACATCCGCATCGAGCCGTCGCGCCTGCTCGATGCTGGCAGCGGCACCGGGCATGGCACGCTGGCGCTGGCGGCGCGCTACCCGAAGGCGCAGCGGTTCGCGCTCGACATCGCACCGGCGATGCTGCGCACCGCGCTGGCAAAGGAGCCAGCCCGCTGGCGGTCGGCACTCGGCGGACGCGCGCGTAGCCTGCCGGTGTGCGGCGACCTCGAGCGCCTGCCGCTCGCGTCCGGGTCGATCGACATGGTGTGGTCGAACCTCGCGCTGCAGTGGGTGAACGATCTGCCGGTGGCGCTGGGCGAGTTCTCGCGGGTCATCCGGCCGGGCGGGCTGGTCATGTTCAGCACCTTCGGCCCCGATACCCTGAAGGAGCTGCGCACGGCATTCGCTGAAGTCGATGGGTACAGCCATGTCAGCCGTTTCACCGACATGCACGACATCGGCGACATGCTGCTGGAGGCCGGGTTCGTCACACCGGTGGTCGACATGGAGCGGATCACGCTCACCTACCCGACGCTGCCGGCGCTCATGCGCGATCTGAAGGCGATCGGTGCACACAATGCGACCGCCGGCCGGCGCCAGGGCATGATGGGGCGGCATGCGTTCGACCGGGTGGTCGCAGCCTACGAACGTTTCCGCAGCGACGGCCGCCTGCCGGCCACCTACGAAGTCGTCTACGGCCATGCGTGGCGCGGCGAACCGCGGCGTACCGCCGATGGTCGCTCGATCGTGCGTTTCGAACGCGTCCGCCCTGGCGGCGGGGGCTGACGCGAATGCGCGGGATTTTCGTCACCGGTACCGATACCGGCATCGGCAAGACGCGCAGCTGCGCGGTCGTCGCGCGTGCGCTCGGTGCCGTCGGGCACCGGGTCGGCGTGATGAAGCCGATTGCCTCCGGAGCCTGCGCGCCGGAGGGCGGCGGCAGCACCCTCGCGTGGGAGGACATCGATTCCGCGGTCGCGGCGGCGAACGTGGCGCTGCCGGCGGCGTGGGTCAACCAGTACCGGTTCGCCGAGCCGGTCGCGCCGCACCTGGCGGCCCGGCAGGCTGGCGTTGCGCTGTCCACCGCGCAAATCGTCGAGGCGGCGCGGGCCGCTGGCGCGCAGGTCGACTGGCTGCTGGTCGAGGGCGTCGGCGGCTTCTGCGTGCCGCTGGCGGACCAGCCGGGTCCGGGCGCCGACACTGCGGCACTTGCCGTGGAACTCGGTTTTCCGGTGCTGCTCGTGGTCGGGCTGCGGCTGGGATGCATCAACCATGCGCTGCTTACTGCCGAGGCCGTGCAGCGGCGCGGGCTGTCGCTGGCCGGATGGCTGGCGAACGAGATCGATCCCGCACTCGCGCGGGCCGACGAGGTATTCGGTACGCTGGAGCGTTGGCTGCCCGCGCCCTGCGTCGGGCGCCTGTCCCATGCGCCCGTTCCCGACTGGACCGGCGCGGCCGCGCAGGTTCGGATCGATCGCATCGAGGCTGCCGTCGAACCCACCTGAGACAGGGCAGCGCGGTTGAAGGTCGCCTGTCGGCTGTGCTAGATTCAGACCTATGTTGAAGGGCCGTGTCTGACCCGGCCCGAAGTTCAACCCGGGGTTCATCCGAGTGTCGTTGCAGGCCTCCCGTAACAGGCTGCATCGGCCACCGGGACATGTCCGGACAGCGAGGGTGAACCACCGGATGCTGTCCGCATCGCGTTGCATGCAGGTGCGGAAAGTCTGTTCCTGCATGCAGTTGGCGCGGCCGATCCGGCCGCACATTCCGGCCAGCGGACCGGGTCTAGAAGTCCGCCGTCGGTCAGGCTGGTGTCCTGTACAGGCTTGTCGGTCGCCAGCCGCGCAGGGAGATTCGAAATCACTACGATCGAGGCCGATGTGGGCTCCGTTGCGATCACCGCGGTGCCAGCGGAAGACCGGAAGCGTTCTGACCCTACGGTCGGCCTGAGCCTGACTGCGCGTCCGAACCGATCGCTGTCGCCCGCCGTGCGGCGCTGGGTCGCCGCCGGCATGTGCGTGCCGGTGCTGGTCGTGGCCACGGTCGTTACGGCACAGGGGGCATGGCTGGTGCTGCCGTTCGCCGGGCTCGAGGTAGCGATGATCGTGTTCGCGTTCCGCTGGCTGCGGGCTGGCGACGGCGATTTCGAAACAGTCACGATCCTCGGTCATGAACTCGTCGTGCGGCGCTCGATGCGCGGGCAGATTACCGAGGCACGTTTCAACCTGCACTGGGTGCAGGTCGTCTTCGAACCGGCAGGCATCGCGCGCAAGAGCGTGCTCGCACTGCGTTCGCATGGCCGGGTGCACCCGATCGGGCACCTGATGACCGAGGCCGAGCGCACTGCCGCGGCCGATTACCTGGTCATCCGCATCCGCCACGCGCGCGCCGCGGCTGCCTGAGCTCACTTGGTCGAACGCACCGAACAGCACCACCGAAAACTGCTTCCGATATCCTTCCGAATTCAATGCCACGGCTGCAGGTCGCATCGCACACCGGAGTCTTCATGAATCGTCCGCACTACCCCCGCATTCCTTCGGCCCTGGCCGGCATCGCCGGCCTGCTGCTCCCAGCGGCGTCCTTCGCGCAGGAGGCCGCAGGCCCGGCTTACCAGGCCGCGTCGAAGTACAACCTGCAACCGCCGGTCAGCGAGATCGCCTCGCAGATCTACGACCTGCACACGCTCGTCCTGATCTTCTGCGCGGTGATCTTCGTGGCGGTGTTCAGCGCGATGTTCTACGCGATCATCTACCACCGGAAATCGGTGGGCCACGAGCCGGCCCAGTTCCACGAGAACACCACGGTCGAGATCGTCTGGACGGTGGTGCCGTTCCTGATCCTGATCCTGATGGCCTGGCCGGCCACGAAGACGGTGATCGCGATGAAAGATACCTCGTCGCCCGACCTGACCATCAAGGCCACCGGCTACCAGTGGCAGTGGGGCTACGATTACCTGAAGGGCGAGGGCGACCTGAAGGATGTCGCCGACGGCATCGCGTTCTACTCCGCGCTGGCTACCTCCTACGAGGAACGCACGAACTCCAAGCCGAAGGAAGCCGACTACCTGCTCGATGTCGACAATCGGCTTGTAGTGCCGGTAGGGAAGAAGGTCCGCATCCTCACCACCGCCAACGACGTGCTGCATGCGTGGTGGGTGCCTGCGCTTGGCGTGAAGCAGGACGCGATCCCGGGCTTTATCCGCGATACCTGGTTCAAGGCCAGTGCCGTGGGCGTCTACCGCGGCGTCTGCGCCGAACTGTGCGGCAAGGAACATGGTTTCATGCCGATCGTGGTCGAGGTGAAGTCGGTCGAGGACTTCCGCGCCTGGGCCGCCGAGCGGCAGAAAGCCCGTACGGCCGGTTCCGGTGCGGCGCCTGCGCCGGCCGCAGCAGCGCCTGTCGCCCCGGCTGCAGCAGCGCCGGCGGCCGATGCCCCGGCACGCGCGGCAACCGCCGTCGCGGCGCGCAGCGCCAGCGGCGGCTGACCGGATCCACCGGCAGCGCCGCGCCCCGAATCTTCATCGATATATCGCGCACAACCCGTTACGCCAGGTACACCAGGGAGACGAGACATGCAGGCCACCCATTCCCATCCGGCCGTCCATGACCACCACGCGCACGCCCAGCCGACCGGGCTGATGCGCTGGATCACGACGACCAACCACAAGGACATCGGCACGATGTACCTGTGGTTCAGCTTCACGATGTTCCTGGTGGGGGGCATCCTGGCCCTGCTGCTGCGCTCCGAGCTGTTCCAGCCCGGCCTGCAGCTGGTCGAGCCCGAAGTGTTCAACCAGCTCACCACGATGCACGGCGTGATCATGGTGTTCGGCGCGATCATGCCGGCGTTCGTCGGCTTCGCGAACTGGATGATCCCGCTGCAGATCGGCGCTGCCGACATGGCCTTCGCGCGGATGAACAACTGGAGCTTCTGGCTGCTGCCCCCCGCGGCGCTGCTGCTGGTGATCTCGTTCTTCGTGCCGGGCGGTGCCGCCGCCGGTGGCTGGACGCTGTACCCGCCGCTGTCGGTTCAGATGGGCCCCGGCATGGATCTCGCGATCTTCGCGCTGCACATCCTGGGCGCCTCGTCGATCATGGGCTCGATCAACATCGTCACCACGATCCTGAACATGCGCGCGCCCGGCATGACGCTGATGAAGATGCCGCTGTTCTGCTGGACGTGGCTGATTACCGCCTACCTGCTGATCGCCGTGATGCCGGTGCTCGCCGGCGCGATCACCATGATCCTGACCGACCGCCATTTCGATACCCACTTCTTCAACGCGGCCGGGGGCGGCGATCCGGTGCTGTTCCAGCATGTGTTCTGGTTCTTCGGGCACCCCGAGGTCTACATCATGATCCTGCCGGCGTTCGGCATCGTGTCGGAGATCATCCCGGCCTTCGCCCGCAAGCCGCTGTTCGGCTACACCTCGATGGTGTACGCCACCTCGTCGATCGCGATTCTCTCGTTCATCGTCTGGGCACACCACATGTTCACCGTCGGCATGCCGGCGACCGCCCAGCTGTTCTTCATGTACGCGACGATGCTGATCGCGGTGCCCACCGGCGTGAAGGTGTTCAACTGGGTGGCGACGATGTGGAAGGGCTCGATGACCTTCGAGACCCCGATGCTGTTCGCCTGCGGCTTCATCTTCGTGTTCACGATGGGTGGCTTCACCGGGCTGATCCTTGCGATCACCCCGATCGACATCCAGCTGCACGACACCTACTTCGTGGTGGCGCACTTCCACTACGTGCTGGTGGCCGGCTCGCTGTTCGCCCTGTTCGCCGGCGTGTACTACTGGCTGCCCAAGTGGACCGGGCACATGTACAACGAGACGCTGGGCAAGGCGCACTTCTGGCTGTCGGTGATCTTCTTCAACATCACCTTCTTCGTGCAGCACTTCCTCGGCCTCGCCGGCATGCCGCGCCGTGTGCCTGACTACGCGCTCCAGTTCGCCGACTTCAACATGATCTCGACGATCGGTGCGTTCGGCTTCGGCTTCACCCAGCTGCTGTTCCTCTACATCGTGGTGTCGTGCATCCGCGGTGGCGAAAAGGCGGCAGACAAGCCCTGGGAAGGTGCTCAGGGCCTCGAGTGGAGCGTGCCGTCGCCGGCGCCGTACCACACCTTCGAGGTCCCGCCAGTCGTTCGCTGAGCAGGCGCATCGCCAGGACACCATGACCAGCCTCGACATCGACAACCTCCCGGCCGCCGAACGCCAGCGCATACAGCGCCGCAACGCCCTGCGCACGGCGCTGATGCTCGGGGCGGCTGCGGTCCTGGTGTTCGCTTTCTACGTCTACCAGGTCGCAAGGACGGCAGGCTGATGGACGTTGGCAGCGACAGGCCTGCGGCGATGCAACCCGGACATGGCGTCCCGGATGCCTGTACGACGGCATCCGACAACCGGGTGACCCTGCGCAAGCTCCTGGTCGTCACGGTGCTCATGTTCGGCTTCGGCTTCGCGCTGGTGCCTTTCTACGAGAAGCTGTGCGATGTCACCGGCCTCAATCGCATCGTGAAGCGCGACGACCACAAGCCGGCGAATACCCAGGTCGACACCAGCCGCCGCATCACCGTCGAGTTCGACGCCAACCTGCGCAGCAACCTGCCCTGGACCTTCAAGCCGCTCGAGACCAGCGTGCAGGTGCATCCTGGCGAGATCGCGACCGTCGTGTACGAGGTTTCGAACGTCGCCGGCCGTGCGGTCACCGGGCAGGCGATCCCCAGCTACGGACCGATGCTGGCCTCGCAGTTCTTCCGCAAGATCGAATGCTTCTGCTTCGACAAGCAGGAAATGGCCGCCGGCGAGACGCGGCAGATGCCGATCGCTTTCGTGGTCGATCCATCCCTGCCGTCCGATGTGAATACAATAACCCTGTCGTTCACCTTCTTCGAGGTGGCTGGCCGTGCACAGGCGGGTACCCCGCTGGCCACGGCGGCTGCATCGGCAGGGGTGGCGGCACCGCAATCCAAGATCCAGTAGAGACCGCCAAGGTCCAACGGAGTTGCCCATGAGCCAGTCGGCCACCGCGAGCAGCAGCACTGCACCCCACTATTTCGTCCCGCAGCCTTCGACCTGGCCGATCTTCGGGTCGTTCGCGCTGTTCTTCATGGCGCTGGGCACGGCGCTCTGGATGAACGACGTCGGCTGGGGCAAGTTCGTGCTGATCGGTGGCCTCTGCATCCTCTTCTACATGCTGTTCGGCTGGTTCGGTACGGTGATCGGCGAGAGCGAAGGTGGCCTGTACAGCAAGCGGGTCGACGTCTCCTTCCGCTGGTCGATGGGCTGGTTCATCTTCTCCGAGGTGATGTTCTTCGCCGCGTTCTTCGGTGTGCTGTTCTACATGCGGGTGATCTCGGTGCCGGACCTTGGCAGCCTCGACAGCCGCCTGCTCTGGCCTGAGTTCACGGCGTCCTGGCCAGTCGCCGGGCCGGGCATCCGCGAGTCGTTCCAGACGATCTCCGCGTTCGGCCTGCCGGCGATCAAC
The DNA here is from genome assembly GCA_020248265.1 of Rhodocyclaceae bacterium. Classification (NCBI taxonomy): domain Bacteria; kingdom Pseudomonadati; phylum Pseudomonadota; class Betaproteobacteria; order Rhodocyclales; family Rhodocyclaceae; species Rhodocyclaceae bacterium. Next base: position 41,343 of record JADCHX010000018.1, on the reverse strand, counting down.
ACGATGCTGCTGCTGGCCTCCGGCGTCACGATCACGCTGGCGCATTGGGCGCTGCTCGCGAACAACCGGCCGGCGCTGGTGCGCTGGATGGTCGCTACGATCGCCCTGGGCACCGTCTTCCTGTTCGTGCAGGGCTACGAGTATGTGCACGCCTGGCGCGACCTGAACCTGCAGCTCGACATGGGTGCCTACGGCGCGACGTTCTTCATGTTGACCGGTTTCCACGGCTTCCACGTGACGATCGGCACCATCATGCTGATCGTGATCACGATCCGCTGCGCGAAAGGCCACTTCACGCCCGAGAACCACTTCGGCTTCGAGGGCGTCGCCTGGTACTGGCACTTCGTCGACGTCGTCTGGTTACTGCTGTTCGTCGTCGTCTACGCGCTGTAACGCAGGCTGTCGGACGGGGCGCCTGCCGGTCTGGCGCCTGCGGCCCTCCGGGGCCGCCCATCCGGCCCTCGGCGAAGGGGCCATGTGGCCGCAGGCGCGATTCTCGCCCTGCGCCCCCTGCATGCCGACGCTGTCGGGAATCGGCAGCCTCGTCACAAGCGTGCCCCTCGCAGAATTTGCTATAGGGCAGAGCCGCGAAGCGTGATCAGCCCGCTGAAATGCGCGAGCATCAGTAACAGGAACAACGCCACCGACAGGCCGACGCGCAGCGTGAGCGCGCGGACCGTGCGGGTCGAGTTTCCCCTGTCGTTGAACAGGTAGAACAGCGCCGACCCCAGGCTGGCGAGGATCAGCACCAGGAAGCCGACGATCAGGATAGTCATGGCAACGTCCGGTAATGGAACAGGAAGTCTAGCCGATGCAGTGCCGCCGCCGTCTTCGGCATCGGCTGTTCCCGGCCGTGCTGCCGCTGGCCCGCGTCGTTTCCGCCCCGAGTGGATTCCTACGCTTGTGCTGCTCGCGGTGCTCGTGCTGACGCTGTCGGCCGGTCGCTGGCAGCTCGACCGCGCGGCCTACAAGGTCGCGTTGCAGCAGCGCATCGAGGCGGCAGCCGAGGCCCCGCCGGTGCCCGTGCAGTCGGTCCCGCCCGGCGATCCGGCCTCTTTCGCCTGGCATCCGGTCGAGGCGACGGGTCGCTTCGACGCCGGTCGGGTGGTATTCCTCGACAACCGCCTGCGCGATGGCGTCCCGGGCTACGAGGTGCTGACGCCGCTGCGACTGTCCGGCAGCGACCGTGTGCTCCTGGTCAACCGCGGATGGATCGCAGCGCCACGCCAGCGCGAGCGCCTGCCTGTGATCGAGACGCCCGCGGGCGAGGTGCGCGTACAGGGCCTGGCCTTCGTGCCTGGCGAGCGTTTCATGGAATTGCGGGCCGGCACCGACGACGCACTTCGCTGGCAGAACTGGACGATCGAACGGGCAAGGGAACGCTGGACGCTCGATCTGCTGCCTGTGGCCCTGCTGCAGACTGCGGCACTCGAGGGGAGCGGGCCCGGCACCGGCGCGTCCGACACGCTCGCGCGCAACTGGCCGCGGCCCGATGCAGGCATCGACAAGCACCGCGGCTATGCCCTGCAATGGTTCAGTTTCGCCGCTATCGGGGTGATCGTCTGGCTGGTGCTCAGCCTGCGCCGAACCGGTGCATCGATCCACCAAACGGAGGCGACATGAAGCTGCCGCCCGGGTTGCGCCGCAAGTTGCCGCTGATCGTGCTGGTGCTGGTCTGCGCCACGCCGGCGTTCGGACCCTACCTGCTCTGGTTCTTCTGGAAACCGGGCGAGTACAGCAACTACGGCGAGCTGGTGCAGCCGGTGGTGCTGCCCGAGATCGCGCTGGAGCCGATGTTTCCGGTCGTGCCGCCTGCGGCGGCTGCGGCCGCCGGTGTCCCCGCTACCCCGGGTCCTGGCGTACCCGCGGCCCCGGCCGGCGCGCCTTTGCCGGGTACGTCGCAGGTGCCGCAGGCGGCGCCGACCCTGCGCGGCAAGTGGTTCCTGGTGATGGCCGATGGTGCCGAGTGCGATGCGCGCTGCGAGCGCAAGATCTGGCAGCTGCGCCAGTTGCGCACGATGCAGGGCAAGGAAATGGAACGGGTCGAGCGCGTCTGGCTGGTCGACGACCGTAGCGAGCCTGCTGCCCGCCTGCATGAACCCTATGCCGGCACCTGGGTCGTGCGCCGCCCGCCGCAGGCCCTGCTCGATGCACTGCCGGTGCAACCGGGCAGCACGCTGCGCGACCACTTGTGGCTGGTCGACCCGCTCGGCAACCTGATGATGCGCTATCCGCCGGATGCCGACGCCACGCGTATCCGCAAGGACATGACGCGCCTGCTCAAGTACTCGAGGATCGGATGATGTACAGAAAGCTCCTGCTGCTCGCGCCATTGCTCACGATCATCGTCGTGGTCGTCGGTGCCTATACCCGCCTGACCGATTCCGGCCTCGGTTGTCCCGACTGGCCCGGTTGCTATGGCCAGCTGACGGCACCCGATACCGCGGCCGAGATCGCTCGCGCGAGCGAACGTTTCCCCGGCGCCGAGATAGATCCGTTCAAGGGTTGGGTCGAGATGATCCATCGCTATCTTGCGATGTCGCTCGGCCTGCTGATCCTCGGCATCGCAGTGATCGCCTGGCGCAACCGGCTGCGCCAGGCGGCGTCCGCGGTGCGCCTGCCGGGCAGCGACGCCCACTGGCTGGGTACGGGCCTGCTGCTGCTGCTGCTGGCACAGGCGATGCTCGGCAAGTTCACCGTCACGCTGCTGCTCAAGCCCGGCGTCGTCACGCTGCACCTGCTCGGCGGCATGCTGATCCTGTCCGTGCTGTTCCGGATGGCGATTGGCGAGTTCGTCGACCGCGGCCGCGTCGCGGTCGAGCGCGCCGCGCGGCTGGTCCCATGGGCTGCCGGGGGTATCGTGCTGTTGATCGGGCAGATCATCCTCGGCGGCTGGGTCAGCACGAACTACGCGGCGCTGACCTGCCTCGACTTCCCGACCTGCCACGGCACGTTCCTGCCGCCGATGGACTTCCAGCACGGCTTCCATGTCCTGCGCGAACTGGGAGAGGCGCCCGACGGATCACCGCTGTCGCACGAGTCGCTGAACGCGATCCAGTGGGCGCATCGGCTCGGCGCGCTGGTGATCACGGCCTACCTGGGTATGCTCGGCCTGCTCGCGCTGCGTATCCCCGGCGTGTCCGTGGCTGCCGCCTCTATGCTGCTGCTGCTCGTGGCACAGGTGACGATCGGCATCCTGAACGTGGTGTGGCTGCTGCCGCTCTGGCTCGCCACTCTTCACAACTTCGGCGCAGCCCTGCTGCTTTGTTCTGTCGTGATGCTAAAATTCATGATCACGCGGCCGGCTGCTGTCGATGCGCGTACCGCGCCGGCCTCGAAAGGCTCCACTCAGGCCTTGCATGCCTGACCTGAACAACCACTCAAAGCCCGGGCCATCGCCGCGCCGGCCAACCGCCTGGTGCGGCTGAAGCAGACGAGACCCGATCGATGTCCCAGACTCTCGCCCTGACCGGGGGCACCCTGCGTCAGTTCTATGAACTGACGAAGCCGCGCGTGGTGTCTCTGATCGTTTTCACGGCGGTCATCGGCATGTTCCTCGCTACTGCACCCGGTACCCTGCCGCCGCTGTCGCCGGTGTTGTTCGCGACCGTCGGCATTGCCCTGGTCGCCGGCGCGGCTGCTGCGGTCAACTGTCTGATCGAACAGAAGATCGACGCGGTGATGGCACGTACTCGTGGGCGTCCGCTGCCCAGCGGCAACGTCAATTCGTTGCAGACGCTGGTGTTCGCGGGGCTGGTCGGCGGCGTCGGGCTGCTGGTGCTGCACAACCTGGTCAATACGCTGACCATGTGGCTCACGCTGGCCACCTTCGTCGGTTACGCGATCATCTATACCGTGGTACTGAAGCCGTTGACCCCGCAGAACATCGTGATCGGGGGCGCGTCGGGCGCGATGCCGCCGGTGCTCGGCTGGGCAGCGATCACCGGAGAGGTGTCGCCGGCGGCGCTGGTGCTGTTCCTGATCATCTTCGCATGGACGCCGCCGCACTTCTGGGCGCTGGCGCTCTATCGCAAGCACGAGTACGCGAAGGCAGGCATCCCGATGCTTCCGGTCACCCATGGCGACCGATTCACCCAGCTGTCTGTGCTGCTCTACACCGTCATCCTGTTCGCCTGTTCGCTGCTGCCCTTCGCCATCCGCATGAGCGGCTGGCTGTACATGGTGTCGGCGGTAGTGCTGGGCGGCGTGTTCCTCTGGTATGCATGGCGGCTGTACACGAACTACAGCGACTGGCTCGCGCGGCGCACCTTCCGCTACTCGATCCTCTACCTGACGCTGATCTTCGCCGCACTGCTGCTCGACCACTACGCGCCCTGGAACCATTAGAACACCGGGGCGTACCCGTACTGCAGCGAAGCGTGCAACCAGGAGAGAACGCGCAATGAACCAGAAAGCGGGCAAGCCCGGGCGTACTGCCGAGCCGGTATCGGCGCTGATGCTGACCCTGGCTTCCTACATTGCGGCCACGCCGCGCCGCACGCTGCCCGCCGAAGTCAACGAACGCGCGAAGCTTCACCTTCTCGACACGATCGCCGCGATGGTCTCCGGTGCACCGCTGCTGCCGGGCCGGCGAGCGATCGAGTATGTCACCGCGATGGGTGGCACGCCCGAGGCGACCATCCTCACCACCGGAACGCGCACCAGCGCAGTCAATGCCGCGCTGGCCAACGGCATGCTCGCCCACTCCGACGAGACCGACGACGCCTACTACCTCGCGCTGGTGCATCCGGGCTGCAGCATCGTACCGGCCGCGCTGGCGATGGCGGAGCGGCAGAAGTCGAGCGGACGTGAGCTGCTGCGCGCGATCGTACTCGGCTACGATGTCTGCGCACGCACGTCGATGGCCCTCGGTATCGAGCATTTCCGCAGCGCCGGGCATTCGACGCACAGTTTCGGCGGCACCTTCGGTTCGGCGGCGGCGGCCGGTGCGCTCGCCCGCATCGACGTGCGCCAGGCGCGGCACCTGCTGTCCTACGCAGCGCAGCAGGCGAGCGGCCTGTCGTGCTGGGCGCGCGATGTCGAGCATGTCGAAAAGGCATTCGACTTCGGCGGCATGCCGGCGCGCAACGGCGTGACTGCGGCGACCATGGTTGCCTCCGGTTTCACCGGGGTCGAGGACGTGTTCAGTGGCGACCGCGGCTTCCTGCATGCATTCGAGCCGTTCATCCGGCCGCAGGAGTTCGTGAAGGGCCTCGGATCGCGCTACGACATCATGCAGACGGCGATCAAGCGCTGGCCGGTCGGCTACCCGATCCAGGCGCCGCTCGATGCACTGTCGACGCTGATCGACCGGTACGCGATCAAGGCGTCGGAGGTCGAGAGGGTGCACATCACGGTCGACGAGCAGGGCGCACGCACAGTCAGCGGCCGGAAGATGTCGAACATCAACCTGCAGCACCTGGTCGGCATCATGCTGCTCGATCGAGACATCAGCTTCGAAGCCTCACACGATCCGGCCCGTTCGCGCGACCGCGACGTGCTGGCGCTGAAGGAGAAGGTGCAGCTGGTCGGTAGTGCCGAGCTTTCGAAGACGAAGACCACGCAGGCGATCGTCGAAGTCACGCTGGCGCGGCCTCAGGGCAGGGCACGCAGCACGGTCGTGCGCCACCACACCCGCGCGGTGCTGGGCAGCGCGACGCGTCCGATGGACCGCGCCGATCTGGAGCGCAAGTGCCATCCGCTGCTCGAGCCCGCGCTCGGCGCACGCCGCGCGACCAGCCTGATCGATGCGATCTGGACGATCGACCGGCTGCCCGACGTGCGCGCGCTGCGCAGGCTGCTCAGTCGGCCTTGATGCCTGCCTTGCGGACCACCTGCGCGATGCGCTGGGTCTCGCTGCGGATGATCGCCGCGAATTGCTGCGGTGTGTTGCCGACCGGTTCAGCGCCTTCACTGGCCAGCGCCGGCTTCAGTTCCGGGCTGTGCACCGCACGCACTGCTTCGGCATTGAGCCGGTTGATGATGGCCGCTGGCGTCGCGGCCGGCGCCAGGAAGCCAGTCCACTGGACATGCTCATAGCCGGCCACGCCGCCCTCGACGATCGTCGGCACGTCGGGCAGCGCGAAGCTGCGCCGGGTCGTGGTGACGCCGAGCGCGCGCAGCTTGCCCGCACGCACCTGCGGCAGCACCGACGGCAGCGTGGCGAACGAGACCTGCGCCTCGCCGGCGAGCAATGCATTCACAGAGGGTCCGCCGCCCTTGTACGGCACGTGCAGAAGGTCGGCGCCGGTGAGGTTCTTGAACAGTTCGGCCGACAGGTGGGTGCCGGTGCCGCTGCCGGCGGAACTGTAGGCGACCTGCCCGGGCCGGGCCTTCGCCAGCGCAAGCAGGTCCTGGATGTTCTTCACCGGCACGGCGATGTTGGCCACCAGCACGTTCGGGAAGGCCGACAGCTGGGTGATCGGCGCCAGGTCGCGCTGCGGATCGAACGACAGCTTCGCATGCATGTTCGGATTGATGGTGATCGAAGAGGACACCACCAGCGTGGTGTAGCCGTCGGGGCTGGCGCGTACCGCCAGTTCGGTGCCGACGAGGCTGCCGGCACCAGGCCGGTTGTCGATCAGCACCGCCTGGCCGAGAGCCTCGCCGAGGCGTGCCGCCAGCAGGCGGGCCATCGCGTCGGTGGAGCCGCCGGGCGACTGCGGCACGATGATGCGTACCGCCTTCTGTGGCCACGCCTGCTGGCGGGCCTGCGGCTGCGCCTGGGCTTTGGCAGCCTGAGGCGCCGCCGTGCAAGCCGCGACGCCGGCAAGCAATGCGCGCACGAGCCGGTCGTGTCCCATGCTCTCCTCCTCGCTTCGTATTGTCGTTTTCAATAGGATAGACCCATGCGCTTCTTCAATCCACCGACCGAACTCGTCGCCGAGGTGTTCGCGACCATCCCCGCCCACCTCGGCAGATCGGGCCAGCCGTCGACCTGGATCGAGTCCAACCATCCGGGGTCGAAGCTCGGCTGCTTCCTCGAAGGCCCGGCGTTCGATCGCGCAGGCAACCTGTACGTGGTCGATATCCCGTTCGGGCGTATTTTCCGCATCACCCCTGACGCGCAGGTGAGCGTGGCGGCCGAGTACGATGGCTGGCCGAACGGCCTCGCGGTGCACAAGGACGGCCGCCTCTTCATCACCGACTACCGGCTCGGCGTGATGACCTGCGACCCGGCCACCGGCAAGGTCGAGCCGTGGATCACGCATGCGCGCTCGGAGGGCTTCAAGGGCGTCAACGACCTGGTGTTCGCCAGCAACGGCGACCTCTACTTCACCGACCAGGGACAGACGGGCGTGCACGACCAGACCGGCCGCGTCTGGCGCGCCACGCCCGACCGCAAGCTCGAGTGCCTGATCGACAACGGGCCGAGCCCGAACGGTATCGCGCTCTCGCCCGACGAGTCGGCCGTGTACGTCGCGATGACACGCACCAACTGCATGTGGCACCTGCCGCTGCGCGATGGCGTGCCCAGCAAGTGTGGCGTGTTCGGCTACCTGCCTGGCATGCACGGGCCGGACGGGCTGGCGGTGGATGCCAAGGGCAACCTCGCGGTCGGCCATGCACGGGTGGGCATCGTCTGGCTGATGAGCCCGGCTGGCGAGTTCCTCTACGGCATCCGCGCACCCGACGGCGGCGGACGGCTGACCAACATGGCCTACGGCGGGCCAGGCGGCCGGCATCTCTACATCACCGATTCGTATCGCGGCACCATCCTGCGCTGCGAGCTGCCAGTGCCCGGACTGAAGCTGTATTCGCATCAGTAGCATCGCACCCGGGCCCAGCGCCCATCGAAAGAATGCATCGTGACCCGAGACGCGGGCAGCCCGATGCGCGAAACCTCGTGAGGACACCATGACCGCCTCTTCGAATCCTTCCAGGTCCCTGACCGCTGCAGCGGCGGCGGCCTGTGCCGCCGTTCTTCTGCCCGCGATCGTGGCGGCGCAGGCGCCCGCATGGCCGGCCAAGCCGGTGCGAATCATTGTGCCGACCTCGCCCGGTGGCGGCACGGACATCGTCACGCGCGTGCTGGCAGCGCGCCTGGCCGAGGTGTTCGGACAGTCTGTAGTGGTCGAGAACAGACCGGGGGCCGGCCAGATCCTCGGCACCGAGTTCGTCGCGCGTGCGGCACCCGATGGCTATACCCAGCTGATGGCGGCAAGCGCCATCGTGCTGAACCAGGTGCTCGCAAGGAAGCCGCCGTACGACACCCTGCGCGACTTCGTGCCGGTGACGGTCGCAGCGACCCTGCCCAACGTGCTGACCGTTCATCCGAGCCTGCCTGTGAAGTCGGTGAAGCAGTTGATCGCGCTGGCCAAGGCCAGGCCGGGGATGCTGAACTACAGCTCCGCTGGTGCCGGTACCTCGCCCCACATGTCGATGGAACTGCTGCGCTCGATGGCAGCGGTCGACATCGTGCATGTCGCGTACAAGGGCACCGGTCCCGCGACCGCCGACCTGCTCGCCGGCCACGTCCAGCTGTCGATGCCGAACACGCTGACCGCCGCGCCGCACCTGCGGTCCGGGCGCCTGCGTGCGCTCGGGGTGACCAGCCTGAATCGCGCGGCCGGGCTGCCCGAGGTGCCGACCATCGCGGAGGCCGGGCTGCCCGGCTACGAGGCGATCCAGTGGTACGGCCTGTTCGCGCCGGCCGGGACGCCACGCGACGCGGTGAACCGGATGCAGTCCGAGACGGCGAAGGCGCTGCAGGCGCCGGATGTCGCGAAGCGCCTGGCTGCCGATGGCGCCGAGGCAGGCGGCATGAGTCCAGAGGCGTTCGCCGCCTATGTCAGGTCGGAGATCGAGAAATGGAGCCGCGTCGTGCGCGACGCGAAGCTGGCACTGGACTGACCTCCGGTGGAACGAAGCAGGGCGGAACGAAGCGTGACGAACGAGGAGTTGCAACCGATGACTGGATCTTCCCTGGCCGCGCAGCGGCCCGCAGCGGGTACGCTGCTGCTGGCGCTTGCGCTGTGCGCACCGTGCGCCGCGATGGCGCAACCTGCACAGGGCTGGCCGGCAAAGCCCGTGCGCATCATCGTACCCACCTCGCCGGGTGGCGGCACCGACATCGTCACGCGGGTGCTGGCCAGCCGCGTGGGCGATGCACTGGGACAGTCCGTGGTCGTCGAGAACCGCCCGGGCGCCGGGCAGATCCTGGGCACCGAGTTCGTCGCGCGTGCCCCTGCGGATGGCTATACCCAGCTGATGGCGGCCAGCGCGATCGTGCTGAATCAGGTGCTGGCGAAGCAGCCACCCTACGACATCCTGCGCGACTTCGTGCCGGTCACGCTCGCCGCATCCCTGCCGCACGTGCTGACCGTACACCCTAGCCTGCCGGTGAAATCGGTGAAGCAACTGGTCGCGCTGGCGAAGGCCCAGCCCGGTGCGCTCAACTACAGTTCGGCAGGCGCGGGGACGTCGCTGCACATGGCGATGGAGCTTTTCCTGTCGATGGCTGGCCTGAACGTCGTTCATATTCCGTACAAGGGTGCCGGCCCGGCCACGGCAGACCTGCTCGCCGGCCATGTGCAGCTCGCCACGCCGAACACGCTGACCGTCGCGCCATACCTGCGCTCGGGCCGGCTTCGTGCCATCGGCGTCACCGGCGCGAAGCGCGCGGCCGCGATGCCGGAGGTGCCGACGATCGCCGAGGGTGGGGTACCTGGCTACGAGGCGATCTTCTGGTACGCGCTGTTCGCGCCCGCGGGCACGCCGCGCGAGGCCGTGGGCCGAATGCACGCGGAAGTCGCCAGGGCATTGCTGCTGCCCGACGTCGGGCAGCGGCTGGCGGCCGACGGCGCCGAACCGGGCGGCATGCCGCCGGATGCCTTCGCCGCGTTCATAAGGGCCGAGCTCGAGAAGTGGGGCCGGGTCGTGCGCACCGCGAAGATAACGCTGAACTGAGTCACGCCGAACTGACCCACGCCGAGCCGAGGTACTGCCATGCCGAACATCGACACCCACGCACACTTCTTCCCGGAAAGGTTCATCGAACTGGTCGCGAAGCACGGTGGCCGCTGCGGCACCACGGTCACCAGCGATGCGAGCGGCGCGCGCTTCATCCAGGTCGGACTGAACCTGCGCACCGGGCCGATCACATCGGGCTTCATCGATCTTGGCGAGCGGCTCGCCTACATGGACAGCATGGGCATCGACATGCATGCGCTGTCGATGACCCAGCCGATGGTCTACTGGGCCGACGACGAACTAGGCATGCAGCTGTCGGTGGCGGTCAACGATGCGATCAGCGCGGCGCATGTCGCGCACCCCGATCGGTTCATCGGCTTCGCGCACCTGCCGTTCCAGAACCCCAGCCTCGCGCTGGAGGAACTCGAGCGCGCCGCGAAGCTGCCCGGTATCCGCGGCATCTACATGGCCACTGCGGTGCGCGACCGCGAACTGTCGGACCGCAGCTTCTTCCCGGTCTACGAACGCATGGCCGACCTCGGGCTGCCGCTGTTCCTGCATCCGATGATGATCAACAACGAGCGCCTCAAGCAGTGGTACCTGATCAACACGCTCGGCAACCCCTTCGAGGTGGCCATCGCCGCCTCCCACCTGATCTTCGGCGGCGTGCTCGACGCGTTCCCGACGCTCGAGGTGTCGCTGCCGCATGCCGGCGGCGCGCTGCCGATCCTGCGTGGACGCCTCGACCAGGGCTTCAAGGTCCGCCCCGAGTGCAAGCACCTGCCGCGTGCGCCGAGCGAGTACCTGAAGCGGTTCACCTACGACACCATCAGCTACTGTCCCGAGGTGATGGACTACCTGGTGAAGCTGGTCGGCGTCGATCGCATCCTGATGGGCAGCGACTACTGTTTCGACATCGCGCACAACGACCCGGTGGGCGTGGTGCACGAGATCAGCGTGCTCGACGACGCCGGCAAGCAGGCGGTGTTCTGGGACAACGCGGCGCGCCTGCTGCGGCTCTGACCTCGCGCGGGCGTGGGTGGGGTTCCCCTGGTCAGCTTCGGCTGGCGCAGGCGCCGCCCAGGGGGAACCCCACCCACGCCTGCCGGCATCGGGCCGGCCTGGAGGACGGGTCAGACGCCTGGCTGCCCGGCCGCAGAGGCGCCTCCGTCCGCGCTGTGCAGCCGGGCCGCGGCCGCGCGGGCAGCCGCAGCCATCTCGCGCGCCATCGCGGCGCTGCGCCCGGTGTATCCGGCCGGATCGAGCGCCGCGCGCAACGCCGGTTCGTCCACGGCCTGGCGTACGCGCTCGTCGGCGAGCAGCCGGTCGAGGAGCGAGCCGGCGCCGGTGCGTGCATCCTCCAGTGCGTGATGCACCAGGTCGTGGGCCAGGCCACGGCCGAGCGCTGGCGCGAGCATCATCATCGCGTTCTCTGCGGTGATTGCCTCGCCCGAGCGCTCGAGGTTGCGCAGCATCCGGTCGGGATGCAGGCGCAGGCAGGCGAGCAACTGGTCCATCTCCCAGGCGACCGCATAGGCGAGCGGCCCTGCGCCCTCCATCAGCCAGTACATCATCTGGTTGTTGGCGGCATCGCCTTCGTGCGTGGGCTGCATGGCCTCCAGGGCCAGCGGTACCTGGCTGCGCAACCGGGCGGCGAGGGCGATCACCTGCACCGCGACCTTCGAATTCACCTTCTGCGGCATGGTGCTGGAGCCGACGACGTCCTCGCCGAGCGACTCGGACACCTCGTCGATCTCGTCGGCCATGAGCGCATAGAGTTCGCGCGCGATCTTCGAGAACGTCGTGCCCAGCAGTGCCAGCAGCATCACATACTCCGCCACGTGGTCGGTGCCGGCGCGCGAGGGCACCGCGAGCGGTGCCAGCCCGAGGCGCTGCGACAGCCGCCGGTTGATCTCAGGCCCATGCTCGCCGAACGCGTGCATGGCCCCCAGGGCGCCTCCCCACAGCGAGACGAACGCCCGCGGCTCCACGCCGCGCAGCCGGTCGACATGGCGCAGCAGTTCCTCGATCCACGCGGCGACCTTCAGCCCGAAGGTGATCGGAAGCGCATGCCGATGGTTCGTGCGCCCTGCAGCGAGCATCCCGGCGCTGGCCTCGGCCAGCCCGGCCATCCGGACGAGGATGTCGCCCAGCAGGGCCAGCAACGCGTCGTGTGCTTCGCGCATCAGCAGGGTACGGCCGGTCTGGGTCAGGTTCTGGGTGGTTGCACCCCAGTGCACGAAGTCTCCGGCATCACCCTCGCAGGCCTGCGCCAGCGCGCGCGCGATCGAGTGGATCGGTGCGCGGGTGCGCGCGATGTCCGCGGCGAGCGCCGCCGCGCCGATCGTTGCAAGGTTCGCCCTGCGCCGGATCTCGACCGCAGCCGCCGGCGGGATCATCCCGAGTTCGGCCTGTACCTCCGCCAGCGTCGCCTCGATGTCCAGGAACGCCTGCCAGAGGCGCTCACGGCTGAACAGCGCTTCGATCGCGGCGACATCCGGGCGTGCGTGCCGTGGCGAAGGCATTTCGGACGACTCCTCGGGCGGAGGGATCAATTCGGGATCAGTTCGGCTGCACCTGCGCGAACTTCACGACCTTCGCCCACTTGACGGTCTCGCTCCGGATCAGTTCCGCGAACTGCTCGGGCGTCCCGGCCACCGGCACCGCACCGAGGGAACCGTAGCGCTCGATGACCACCGGCGACCTGACTGCCCGTTGCATCTCCGCGTTCAGGCGGTCGAGGACGGGTCGGGGAATGCCGGCTGGGGCGAGGATGCCCCCCCAGGTCATCACCTCGTAGCCGGGGACGCCGGACTCTGCCACGGTCGGCAAGTCTGGAAAGGCGGCCAGCCGCTTGCGTCCGGTCACGGCCAGGGCTCGCAACCGGCCCGATTGCAGATGTACGCCAACGCCAGTGAGCGGATCGAACAGCATCTGTACATGCCCGGACATCACGTCTGCCGTTGCCTGGCCTCCGCCCTTGTAGGGCACGTGCAGGATGTTCGTGGTGGTCAGCATCTTGAAGTACTCGCCGGCGAGATGGCCGATGGTGCCCGTGCCAGCCGACGCGTTGCTCAGTTCGCCCGGGCGTTTGCGCGCGAGCGCGATCAGCCCCTTGATGTCCTTGACTGGCAGCGCAGTCGTCACCGCCAGCAGGAGGGCAGCCTCCACGGCCTGCGACACCGGCTGGAAGTCACGCGCGACGTTGTAGGGCAGTGTCGGCGTGATCGCAGGATTGATGGCGAGCGGACCCGGCCCGGCGTAGCCGATCACGTAGCCGTCCGGTACTGCCGCGGCCAGGGCCTGCATGCCGATCGCGCCGCCGGCACCGGCCCGGTTGTCGGCGACCACCTGCTGGCCCATCTGTCTCGCGAGCTCGGTTCCGAAGAGGCGTGCCGAGACGTCGGTGGCACTGCCGGTGGCGAACGGGATGATGAGGCGGATCGGCTTGCTCGGGAACTCGGCTGCCGCCGCCCATGCGGCCCCGGCACTGGCGGCCAGGACGGTCACGGCCGCACAGGCGCCGAACAGCGAGCGGACATCAAGGGTCATGGCGTGAATTCCTCTACGGGCGGCAAGTCTTCAGGCTGAATCTGCCGACAGGTCATTCTAGCGCGCATCGGCAGGCGTGCCCTGCGCAAGGCAGGGACGGCGTGCGCTGCTGCTTCGCCGGATAGCCCGCTGTTCAGTCGCCCTTGAGCCCCGACGCGTCGATCACCTTGCGCCACTTCCCGGTCTCCTCGCGCAGGAAGGCCGCGAACGCCGCCGGCGTCGACGCGATGCCGTCGATGCCCTGGCTCGCGAACCGGTCGCGTACCTCCGGTGTCGCCAGCGTCTTCACCAGTGCGTCGTTCAGGCGCGCGACCACGGGTCTGGGCAGGCCCGCTGGACCGACATATCCGTACCACCCGCTGGTGTCGTAACGGAAGCCGGCCTCCTGGATGGTCGGCAGCTCTGGCAGCAGGTTCGACCGTTTCGTGCCGGCCATGGCGATCGCGCGCAGCTTGCCGGCACGCACCTGCGGCAGGGCCGACGAGATGCCGTTGAACATCAGATCGACCTCGCCACCGATCAGCGCGCCCATGCCGGGCCCTGCGCCCTTGTACGGCACGTGCACCACCTTCAGCCCGGCCACCAGGTTGAACAGTTCGGCCGCCATGTGGATGCCGGTGCCCGGTCCGCCGGAAGCGAAGTTCATCCTGCCCGGGCGTGCGCGCGCGAGCGCGACCAGCTCCTGCACCGTCTTCGCCTGCACCGACGGGTGCACCAGCAGGACGTAGGCCTGCTCGGCGACCAGCGACAAGGCGGTGAAGTCACGCAGCGGATCGTAGGCCGGTTTCGACTGGCGCAGCGGCTCGATTGCGAGCGGACCGGAATGACTGATCATCACCGTGTAGCCGTCGGGCTGGCTGCGCGCGACGATTTCCGCGCCGATGCCGCCGCCGGCACCGGCGCGGTTGTCCGCCACCAGCGGCTGGCCGATCGCCTCGCCATAGTTCTGCGCGACGATGCGCGCGACGATATCGGCCGGCCCGCCGGGCGAGGCCGGGATCATCAGGCGTATCGGACGGGCAGGGAAGGCCTGGGCCTCGGCATCGGTCGATGGCAGACCGGTCGCGAGCAGCAGCAGCGCGGCCGTGGCCGCAGCAGCGGTCGTACGGGTATCCTCTGCGACCAGAGCCGTCCGGGCGATCATCATGGGGTGTACTCCTCCTCGATGATGATGGTGACGCGCCCGAAGGGGGCGGTCAACCGCGATGGCGATGCGCTGGCAGCGCTGGCAGCGCTGGCATCGGCGGCGGCGCGTGCCGCCGGAGTGCTCCGCAAGACGCAGCGGCGGTGCCCGGCGCGTATCATCGCGCCCAGCCCACACATCAAGGAGGACCCGGTGAGTACAAGGCCCCTGGGCGTTGCCGTCATCGGTGCCGGACGCATCGGCACCCTGCGCGCGCGCCTCGCAGCAAAGCATCCGTCGGTCGGCTTCCTCGCGATCTCCGACCTCGATCCGTCGCGCGCGCAGGCACTGGCGAAGACCGCTGCGGCCGACTTCTGCAGCGGCAGCAACAACGAAGTGATCGAGCGCCCCGAGGTCAACGCGGTGTTCGTGTCCACGCCCGAGGGCGAACATGTGGCACCGATCATCCGCGCGCTCGAACTGGGCAAGCCGGTGCTTGTCGAGAAGCCGATCGCGCTCGAACTCGCCGACGCGCAGCGCATCGTCGATGCCATCCGTGCCAACAACGGTAACCTGCGCATCGGCTACAGTCGGCGCTTCAAGGAATGCTTCCTGCGTGCGAAGGAGCAGATGAACCACGGCCGCCTAGGTACCGTCGTCGGTGGCCTCGCGCGCGTCTACAACTCGCGCGCGCAGGCGTTCTCGATCCTCAAGCGCGACCCGCATGCCACGCCGGTGCTCGACGTGCTCACCTACTACGTCGACCTGATGTGCTGGTTCCTCGAAGGCAATCGCCCGGTCGAAGTGGTCGCGCGCGGCCAGCACGGTATCTTCAAGAAGGCCGGCTACAGTGCGCACGACGTGACCTGGGCCATCGTCACCTTCGCCGACGGTGCGGTCATCAACTTCGGCGTGAGCTATGCGCTGCCCGCGCAGTACCCGACGCTGGGCCAGTCCGACCGGGTCGAATTGCTGGGCACGGAAGGCACGATGATCATCGACGATGACCACATGGACCACCTGATCTATTCCGAGAAGGGCATCCCGCATGCCTACGTGCCCGACCACGGCGTGCCGTTCGCCTTTCTCGGCAGCAACACCGCCGGTGACTGGGCGCTGGGCGACTTCTGGGGGCCGCTCGGCAACGAGACGCGCAGCTGGCTCGATTCACTGGTGACCGGTGCGGATACGCCGCACTGCCGCCCGGACGCGGCGCTGGTCAACCTGGAGACGACGATCGCGATGGAGCGGTCGGCCCGATCGGGGCAGGCCGTGCGCCTGCCGCTGGAAACCTGAAGGAACAGATCGATGAAATGCATTGCAACCCGCAGCGCGCGGCGCACCATCGCCGGCGCGTCCGTGTTGGCGGTGGCGATGGCCCTGCCGGTGCCGGCCACGGTGATGGCACAGCAGCCCTATCCGTCGCGCCCGGTTCGGCTGGTCTCCCCTAATCCGCCGGGCGGCGCGAACGACGTGATCGCGCGCATCGTGGTGAACAGGCTCGCCGAGGTACTCGGCGTGCCGATGGTGATCGACAACCGCGGCGGCGCCGGCGGCACCATCGGCGGGGAGATCGCCGCACGCGCAGTGCCCGACGGCTACACGCTTCTCGCCGGTTCGATCTCGACGCACTCGTTCTCACCGGTGATCTCGCCGAAGCTCTCGTACGATCCGGTACGCGACTTCACGCCGATCTCGCTGTTCGCGATCTCGCAGAACCTGCTGGTGGTGAACCCGACGCTGCCGGTCAGCAACGTGAAGGACCTGGTCGCGCTGGCGAAAGCGAAGCCGAACACGCTCAACTATGCATCGGGCGGCACAGGGTCCACCAGCCATTTCGCGATCGCGCTTTTCGTCAGTGCCGCGGGTATCGCCAATGCTACGGTGCACGTGCCGTACAAGGGCGGCGCACCCTCTGTCGCGGCGACGGTCTCGAACGAGACCCAGTTCTACTTCGGACCGATGGCCGGCAGCATCCCGCAGGTCAAGGCGGGCCGGTTGCGCGCGGTGGCGGTTGGCGGGGCGGCACGCTCCGCGCTGCTGCCGGATGTGCCGACGGTACGCGAATCGGGCGTCAACTATGCCGCTGCGGGCTGGTTCGGCCTGCTCGGTCCGGCCGGATTGCCGAAGCCGGTCGTGCAGCGGCTGAACAAGGCGGTACATGACACGGTCGGCATGGCCGACGTGCAGCGCCAGTTGCTGGAAGTCGGTGCCGAGGGCGTCGCCAACACGCCCGAGGCGTTCGCGAAGTTCATCGCCGAGCAACTCGCGAGCACCCGGCGCGTGGTGAAGGAACTTGGCCTCAGGTTCGATTGAGCGGGGGGTCGTCTGTCCGACCACTCCCACTGCATCCACCGCAGGGTCGGCAGCGGCCATGCTGCCCGCGTCCCGGTCATGGCGAATCGTCGAAACTGACTGCGCTGGAGAAATGTTACGATCCGTCAGCCTATTATCGTTCTCAGGATGCTTCGATGCTCCGCATTGCAACGGCCGCTTCCGAGGCTCCGTCCACGATCGATGCCGCCACGCGTTGCATTGAGCAGGTCGTCGCGCAAGGGATGGATTCCCCCGGCTACCTGATGATCCAGGCTGACGCACGCCATGACCTTCGCGTAGCGGGCGCGGCGGTACAGGCGCGCTGGCCGCAGGTGCGCATCCATGCCGCCACTTCCTGTCTGGGCAGCATGATCGAGACTGGCACGCACACCGGGCAGGAGCCAGGCCTGTGCCTGCTTGCCGTCGCCGACGCGGATGGCGACTACGGCACCGCCTGCGGCGAACTGGGGGATGCGCCGAGCGCCGCAGCCGCCGCCCTGGTGCGCAAGGCGCTGGCGAATGCCGACCGGACGGGCGAAACCCCGGCCATGGTCTGGATATCCAGTACCCCTGGTCACGAAGAGGCGGTCATTGCCGGGCTGCAAGAAGTGGTGGGCGTGTCGACCCCGATCGTCGGCGGCTCGGCGGCCGACAATGCCATCGAGGGAAAATGGCAGGTCATGTCGGATGGCGCGGCCTTCGGTAACGGAATGGTGGTGTCCGTGCTGTTTCCATCGACGCCCATCGGTGCTGCCTTCCATTCCGGCTATGTTCCGACCGGGCTTCGCGGGCGCATCACGCGCTGCGCCGGACGACGCGTGTTCGAGATCGACGGCCGGCCGGCTGCCGATGTGTACGCTGGCTGGACCCGCGGCGCCGTCGTCCGGCCCGATGTCGGCGCGGTCAACATTCTCATGGCGACCGCGTTATGGCCGCTCGGGCGGCGCATGCTGGCGATCGGGGGCACGGATATCTACCTGCTATCGCATCCCGAAACGCTCGATGCAGATGGGTCCATGACGCTGTTCACCGACGTGGCGGTAGACGATGAACTGGTCCTGATGAGCGGCACCGCCGACGACCTGCTCGAGCGTCCGGCGTTGGTCGTCGAGTCGGCCTGTCGCATGGGCGAGATCGACAAGGCGCAGGTGGCAGGGATGATTCTCGTGTTCTGCGCGGGCTGCATGTTGACGGTGAAAGATCGCATCGACGAAGTACGCCGCTCGCTCAACGAATGCATGCCCGGTGTTCCGTTCATCGCCGCGTTCACCTTCGGCGAACAGGGGCCGGTGCTGGCCGGCGACAACCGGCACGGCAACCTCATGATCTCCATGGTGACGTTCGTCCGCGGCTGAGGGCGCTCCGGATGTCCATGCCAGATTCCAACCTGAGCAACGCGCTGGTCGAACTGGCGAACCTGCGCGCACGCGACGAGCGCATGCGCCGCGCGAGCGACGCGCTCGCTGGCGCGCTCGAGACGCTGGTCAAGGAGCGCGATGGCAATCGCCTGCCACAACTCGTCGTCGACTGTCTTTCGAAGGCGATGGACACGCCTTCTGTCGCGATTCACGCCTGCGATGGGACCGACCGTGCCGAGGCCCGTGGAGCCGGAGCCGAACCCGGATTCCTCGAACTCCTGGAGCGACCATCTTTCCTGGCCTATCTGGGCAGGAGGCCTTCGCGCATGGTTGCGGACACCTCCACCCTGGTGGAAGCCTTCGAACTGCCGCGTTCGCAACGTCTGCCCCAGGTGCTGCTTTGCGGTCGGGTGGGTCCGGACGCAGGGGACCAGCCTTGCGCTCCGGGTTGGCTGGTGTTGTGCGGCGGAGGTCGACGACTGTCCGACCCGGAGGCACAGACTCTGTTCCAGCGATTCCTGCCAGTGGTCACTCACGCGCTGCAGCGGTACGTCGAGGGCCAGCGGGCCGAGGCACTGGCCAGACGCGAAAGGGAGATGTTGCTCGCGAAGGAGCGGGCGGAAGCCGCCATGCTCGCCAAGTCGGAATTCCTTTCGCGGATGAGTCACGAATTGCGCACGCCGCTGACCGCGATCATCGGCTTCGCACAGTTGCTCGAGAGCGAAAGGCTCACGCAGACACAACTCGACCAGGTGCAACTCATCGCCAAGGCTGGCGATCATCTGCTGGAACTCGTGAATACGGTGCTGGATCAGGCCAGGATCGAGTCGGGCAAAATGGTGCTCGAGGTCGTCGCGTTCGATCTCCCGGACACGATAGAAGCGGTGGTGACCATGATCGACCGTCAGGCTGCCGCAAAGGGGCTGGCCTTCGAAACGGTCATCGCCCCTGACGTGCCGAGGCGCGTGCTCGGTGATCCCACGCGCTTGCGGCAGGTACTCATCAACCTGCTCGCCAATGCGGTCAAGTTCACCGAGCGCGGCTTCGTGGCGCTGCACCTGACCGCTGGCGAGGACATGCTCCAGTTCAGCGTGCGCGATACGGGCATCGGAATGGACGAAGCCGCACGCGGCCGGATCTTCCATGCGTTCGCGCAGGCCGACGAGAGTGTTGCCCGCAGGTTCGGCGGTACTGGCCTCGGGCTGCTGATTACGCGCGACCTGCTGCGCGCGATGGGCGGCGACATCGAAGTCGAGAGCACGCCCGGGGTCGGTACCTGTTTCCGGTGCCGACTGCCTCTGCGCCCGGCACCGGCCGACCCAGCGCCCGCTTCGACAAGCCACCCCGATCCGGTGCCGTCGCTGCGCGCAACGGCCTGGCTGGCCGGGCGGCGCGTGCTTGTGGTCGACGATAACGCGGTCAACCGCACGCTCGCGACAGCTCTCCTGGAACGGATGGGCCTCCTCGTCGACAGTGCGGATGACGGGCACTCCGCCCTCGCACGCATCGTGGCGGGGAGGTACGACCTCGTGCTGATGGATATGGAGATGCCGGGCATGGACGGGCTTTCCGCCGTCCGGGCGCTTCGCGGCGATGAAGCCGCTCAGGGAAGGCCGCGCCTGCCGGTTGTCGCACTGACGGCCAATGCCATGGCCGAGGATCGCGCGCGTTGTACGGCTGCAGGCATGGATGGCTACGTGACCAAGCCCATCGGGGTGGAGCAACTCAGGGCCGAGCTCGAGCGCATACTGGCGCCAGGAGGTGGGGGTGGGGGTGGGGTCAGGTCTTGAGTTTTGCATCGGAGATGCAAAACTCAAGACCTGACCCCACCCCCACCGCCGTTCGTCAGGCAGCGTCCTGCAGGCTCGCGCGGATTTTCTGCATCGCCTTCTGCTCGATCTGACGGATCCGTTCGGCCGACACGCCGAACTCGTCGGCCAGGTCGTGCAGCGTCGCGCCGTGTTCTTCCTGCAGCCAGCGCGCTTCGATGATGCGCCGGCTGCGGTCATCCAGGCTTGCCAGCGCATCGGCCAGCCCGATCTGCCGCAGCCTTGCCGTCTGCGCCTGCTCGAACTGCACTGCCGGACTCGCGCCCGGGTCTGCGAGGTAGGTGATCGGACCGAACGATGACTCGTCGTCGTCGCCGCCGACGGGCTCGAGCGACAGGTCGTGCCCGCCCATCCGGGTCTCCATCTCGACCACGTCTTCGTTACGCACGCCCAGGGTCTTCGCCATGCTGGCGACTTCCGCCGGGCCGAGCGTGCCGTGTGCCTGCTTCATGCTGCGCAGGTTGAAGAACAGCTTGCGCTGGGCCTTGGTGGTCGCGACTTTCACGATCCGCCAGTTCTTCAGGATGTACTCGTGCATCTCGGCGCGGATCCAGTGGACCGCGAACGAAACCAGCCGCACGCCGCGCTCCGGGTCGAAGCGCTTGACCGCCTTCATCAGGCCGATGTTGCCTTCCTGGATCAGGTCGGCCTGCGGCAGGCCGTAGCCCATGTAGCCCCGCGCGACCGACACCACCACGCGCAGGTGCGACATCACCAGTTCACGCGCGGCGGACAGGTCATCGTCATCGCGCAGCTTGCGCGCGAGTTCCGTCTCGCGCTCGAGCGTGAGCATCGGCAGACGGTTGACCGTCTGGATGTAGGTTTCGAGGCTGCCGGCCGCCAGCGACGGCAGCGCGGTAGCGAACAGCGGATTCGCGGCAGCGGGAAGGGCGGCAGCGGAGAAAGCGACAGCGGTGGTCATGGATACGCCTCCTTGGACGAACGACCCGCATCACGGGCCGGATACATGACACTGAACGGCTCTGGATGAGCCAACTTTAGCACTTAACGCAGGAGAGTGCTAATGGTGCACTGCAATCCCGAAAACTTCCATCGGGAACAGGTTGTCAAGCCGTATTCTCCATTCTTCCGGCCATCCAATCTTGCGCCAGATCAATGAGTTGTAAATGAGGGGCGATCCTTGCGGATCAGCCTGGCTCATCGCGCCACAGGTGCCGCGAGACTGCCAGCCAGGCACCAAGCCAGCCGAGCAGTGCGGCGAAACCGGTCACGGTAAGGATGTCCGGCAGGGGTATCGGCTGAACGACCAGTTCGGTTCCGTACAGCGCCGCCAGGCCCGGCAGCTGGCGGTTCACCCAGGCGACGCAGAACGCGGCCAGTGCACAGGCGATCAGTCCGCCGGCGGCACCCTGCAACGTGCCGGCATACAGGAACGGCCGCCGGATGAAGCCGTGGGTGGCACCGATCAGCCGGCAGACGTCGATTTCCTCGCGGCGATTCGCCACCTGCAGGCCGATGGTGTTGAATGCGATGGCAAGAAGGGCGACCGCGAGCAGTGCGGCCAGCCCTGCAGCGAGCGCGCGGGCAAGGCGCAGGCCTGCATCGAGCCGCGCCGCCCAGGCCGAGTCGAGCTGGGCGAGCGCTACCTTGGGCCATTGCGCGGCGTCGCGGCGCAACGCATCGATCTCGCCGGGATCGGTCGATTTCGTGCGGACGATGAACGCATCCGGCAGCGGGTTCTTCGGCAGCGCATCGACGAGGTCGGCGATGTCGTGGATCCGGCGCAGGTCCTTGAGCGCTTCTTCGCGGGACACGAATCGGTAGCCAGCCACCTGCGGATGCGCCTTCAGCCTTGCCGCGATGACGTCGGCGTCCCTGCCCGTCGCCTCCGGGGCGAGGTAGAGCGCGATGCGCGCATCGGCCTGGGCCGTACCGCCCAGGCGCTGCAGGTTCTGCACGGCCAGGTAAAGCAGCAGCGGCAGCAGGATCGCCACGCCGATCACCAGCACCTGGAACAGGTGGGCGAACGGTGCCCGTACCGCCCGCCAGGCGGTGACTGCGAGCGCGCGCCGGTGCTGGTTGAGCCAGGCCTTCATGGCGATCTGCTCATGGCGCGTTCTCGCTGGCCAGCATGCCGCGCGACAGCGCGATCACCCGCGGATGGGCCGTGCGCAGCGATACCAGGTCGTGGGTGGACACGACCACCGTGACGCCGACCTGGTGGAACGAACGCAGGATCTCGACGATGTCCTGTGCGTAGTCCATGTCGAGGTTGGCCGTCGGCTCGTCCGCCAGCAGCAGCGATGGCCGGTGCACGATCGCACGCGCGATGCACAGCCGCTGCTGCTCCCCGCCGGAGAGCGTGACCGGGCGCTCGCGCTCCCGCGAAAGCAGGCCGACCTTGTCCAGCGCAGCGCGCACCCGCCTGGCCGCTTCCCGCGGCGGGAAGCCGGTGACGTCCAGTGGCAGCTGGACGTTGTCGAAGACGGTGCGGTCGTACAGCAGTTTGTGGTCCTGGAAGATCAGCCCGATCCTTCGCCGAATGAAGGGCAGCGCGCGGCGCGACCCGGCGAGGTCCTGGCCGTTGACGCGCACCGTGCCGGTCGTGGGCAGTTCGATGCCGGCGATCAGCTTCAGCAGCGTGCTTTTCCCGGCACCCGAATGACCGGTCACCACTGCGAACTCGCCGCTGTCGATCGACAGCGTGATCGACTTCAGCGCGTCGTGGCCGTCCCCACCCCGGCTGGCGTGATAGCGCTTCCCGACCTGGTCGAGTTCGATCATTCGTGTCGGCCTTCAGTCGAACAGCGCGGAGACGAATTCGCGCGGTTCGAACGGCTGCAGGTCGTCGATCGCTTCGCCGATGCCGATATAGCGGATCGGCACCGGATGCTCGCGCGCGATCGCCGCGAGCACGCCGCCCCTCGCGCTGCCGTCGAGCTTGGTGACGACCAGCCCGGTCACGCCGAGCGCCGCATCGAATGCCTTCACCTGGGCCAGCGCATTCTGGCCGGTGTTGCCGTCCAGCACGAGGAGCACTTCGTGGGGGGCACCTTCCAGCGCCTTGCCGATCACGCGCTTGACCTTGCGTATCTCGTCCATCAGGTGCAACTGTGTGGTCAGCCGGCCCGCGGTATCGGCCAGCACGACATCGATGCCGCGGGCCTCGGCCGCGCGGATGGCGTCGAAGATCACCGCCGCCGGATCGCCCGACTGCTGCGAGATCACCGTGACGCCGTTGCGCTCGCCCCAGGCTTCCAGCTGCTCGCGCGCGGCGGCGCGGAACGTGTCGCCGGCGGCCAGCAGCACGCTGCGTCCTTCCGCGCGGAAGCGCGCTGCGAGCTTGCCGATGGTGGTGGTCTTGCCGGCACCATTGACCCCTGCGAGCATGATGACGAAGGGTTTGTGCGTGCCGACGTCCAGCGGTCTTGCGAGCGGTGCGAGCAGGCCGGTCATCGCGTCCGCCAGCGCGGACTGCAGCTGCACGGCATCGGTCAGCGCCTCCTTGCGCGCGCGCTGGCGCAGGTTCTCGAGCAGCACCTGTGTGGCGCCGACGCCGACATCGGCGGCCAGCAACGCAGCCTCGAGTTCTTCGAACAGTGCCTCGTCGATCTTCCGGCCGAGCCCGAACAATCCGGCGATCTGGCCGCCGACCTCGCCGATCGGCGCGCCGAGCGCGCCGCCGACGCTTCGGTTGAGCTGTTCGCGTGTCGCGCGCAGGCCCGCCTTGAGCCGTTCCGCCCATCCGGGGCGCGCAGCCGGAGCCACTGCCGCGGCGGGTGCGTGCAGCCCACCGCCGTCCTGCGACGGCTCTTCCTTGGACGCAGGTGCTTCCTTGCCCGGCTTCAGGAAACCAAACATACTTCCCCTTGTGGAATCAAACCGAAGGCGGCTCGGGTGACGAACCAGTAGGCGATGTTACGAGTTTCCATTCCCCTGCGGTCGTGCGCGCGCCTGACTGGCCGCCTGTCCATGGCGGCAGTCCTGCTCGGCACGGCCCTGCTGGCTTCCGGGTCGTCCCCCCGCAGCACGATCGAACGCGTGCTCGACAACGGCATGAAGATCGTCGTGCGCGAAGACCGACGTGCGCCAGTCGTCACGTCGATGGTCTGGTACCGGGTGGGCAGCATCGACGAGGTGAACGGGCTGACCGGGCTCGCGCATGTCACCGAGCACATGATGTTCCGCGGTACCCGGCGCCTGGCCGACGGCGAGTTCTCGCGGCGGGTGGCCCAGATCGGAGGGCGCGACAACGCATTCACCGGACGCGACTACACCGCTTATCACCAGCAACTGTCGGCCAAGGACCTGGGGACCATCCTCGAACTCGAAGCCGAGCGGATGGCTGGCCTGGCGATGCAACCCGAGGTGTTCGCCCGCGAGATGCAGGTGGTGATGGAGGAGCGCCGCTGGCGCACCGACGACCGGCCGCGCGCCGCGCTGTTCGAGCAGCTGTACGCAACCGCGTTCAGCGTGCACCCGTACCGCACCCCGGTGATCGGCTGGATGAACGACCTCGAGAACCTGACTGTCGACGATGCGCGCGAGTTCTACCGGCGCTGGTACGCACCCAACAATGCGGTGCTGGTCGTGGTCGGTGACGTCGATGCCGAGCAGGTGTTCCGGCTCGCGAACCGGCACTTCGGGCGCCTGGCTGCACGGCCGCTGCCGCGTCGCTCGCCGCAGGTCGAGCCGGAGCAGCGCGGCACGCGCCGCGTGACCTTCCAGGGTGCAGCGCAGAGTCCGTTCCTGATGCTCGGCTTCCATGTGCCGGTGCTGCGCGATGCCGATCGCGACTGGGAGCCCTATGCGCTCGAAGTCCTCGAGGCGGTGCTCGATGCCAGTGAAGTCGCGCGGCTGCCGCGCCTGCTGGTACGCGAGTCGCGCGTTGCCGGCTCTGCGGAGGCCAGCTACGAGAAGTTCCAGCGCGGCCCGGGGCTTTTCGTGATCAGTGCCGCGCCGAGCGAGGGGCGCAGTGTCGCCGAACTGGAGGCGGCGATACGCGCCGAGATCGCCCGCGTGGCGCGGGAGGGTATCGCCGCCGACGAACTGACCCGCGCGCAGACCCAGCTGGTCGCACAGCACCTGTTCCAGCAGGATTCCATGTTCACGCAGGCGAGTCGTATCGGGCAGGCCGAGATGGTCGGCCATTCGGCACGGGTGTTCGACCGCTTCGTTTCGCGCACGCGCGCGGTGACGGCCGAGCAGGTGCGCGAGGTCGCCCGTCGCTACCTGGTCGAGGACCGCATGACCGTTGCGGTGCTCGAGCCGACGGCGGGCGCGCAGCGCAAGCCGGCGCTGCCGCCGCCGAAGGATGCCCGGCATGTCGACTGAAGCCAGCCGGTTGCGGGCGTGCAGGCTGCTGCTTCCGTTCCTGCTCGTGCTGACGGTCGCGTTGCCGGCGCGGGCCGGCAACGGTCCAGTGGTCCAGACGTGGACGCTCGACAACGGCGCGCGCGTGCTGTTCGTCGAAGCGCGCGACGTGCCCATCCTCGACGTCGCGGTCGAGTTCCGTGCCGGCTCCGCCTTCGACCCGTCCGAGCGCTCCGGGCTTGCCGCGATGACCCAGCACCTGGCCCGATTCGGTGCGGGCGGGCTCGGCGAGGACGACATCGCACGCCGGCTCGGCGATGTCGGAGCGCAGTTGTCGGGGCGCATCGACGTGGACCGCGCCGGCTTCGTGCTGCGTACGCTGTCGTCTCGCCCCGAACGGATACAGGCGCTGGACGTGTTCGCCCGGGTCGTGCAGAGCCCGGAGTTCCCACTGGCTGCGCTCGAGCGCGAACGCACGCGCATCGGCACCAATCTGCGCGAAGAGGCGACGCGGCCGGGGATCATCGCCAGCCGTCAGTTCTTCGCCGCTGCCTACGGCAACCATCCGTATGCGTCGCGGCCGCTCGGCGATGCCGACGGTGTGCGCGCGCTGACGCGCGATACGATCGTCGACTTCCGACGCCGCTTCTACAGCGGGGTGTCGGCGGTCGTGTCCATCGTCGGCGACGTGTCTCGGGCGGAGGCTGGCGAGATCGCCCGGCAGGTCGCCGGGACGCTGCCTGCCGGCAGCGTCCGTCCGACGCTGCCACCGGTGCCTTCGCTCGCGGCTGCGCAGTCGCGCCGGGTACCGCATCCGTCGCTGCAGAGCCATATCCTGATCGGTACACCGGCTGCGAGCCGCAGCGACCCCGATTACTTCGCCCTGCTGGTCGGCAACCATGTGCTCGGCGGTGGTGGCTTCGCTTCGCGCCTGACCGTCGAAGTCCGCGAGAAGCGTGGCTTCGCGTACAGCGTGTTCAGTTCGGTGCAGCCCTGGCTCGATCGCGGGCCGTTCCAGATCGCCCTGCAGACGCGCCGCGACCAGACCGACGAGGCTCTCGCCGTGGTGCGCAGCGTTCTGTTCGAATTCCTGTCCAAGGGACCGACCGAGCAGGAGCTGTCCAACGCACGGCGCAATCTGGTCAGCGGCTTCCCGCTGCGCATCGATACCAACCGTGAAGTGCTCGACCTGGTGTCGGCGATCGGGTTCTATGACCTGCCGGTCGACTGGCTGTCGCAGTGGTCGAAGCTGGTCGAGCGGGTTACCCGCGAAGACGTCGTGCGCGCCTTCCAGCGGCTCGATCCGCAGCGGCTGGTCACCGTGGTGGTCGGTGCCGCCGACGAGCCGCCGCCGCCTGCGGTGCTGCCCCAGCAGCAGCCGAGGCTGCGCTGATGGGGCGCCAGTCGACGGCCGGCCGTGCGCCCGCACATGGTCCGCGGCACCCCGCGCCGCGGCCTGTGCTCGCGCAGCGGGTGCGCATCATCGGCGGCCACTGGCGCCGCCGCATGATCTCGTTTCCGTCCGCGCAGGACCTTCGACCGACACCCGACCGGGTGCGCGAGACGGTGTTCAACTGGCTCGGCCAGGACATGCAAGGGTTGCGCTGCCTCGATCTGTTCGCCGGCAGCGGTGCACTCGGTTTCGAGGCCGCCTCGCGTGGCGCCGAACGGGTGGTGATGGTCGAGCAGGATCCGGCCATCCTGCGCGCGCTGGAGACGACGCGCGGCCAGCTCGGCGAGCCGCCCGCCGGTACGCGGATCGAGATCGTGAGGGCGGACGCGCTGCGGTTCGTCGAGTCCGAAGCCCGACGAACCGGTGGCGCCGCGCACGGCCATGACGTGGTGTTCCTCGACCCGCCGTTCCGGCTCGGCCTGCTGCCGGCCCTGCTGGCGCGGGTGGAGGGCTGCCTGGCACCCGGTGGCTGGGTATATGTCGAGGCGCCTGCCGCTTCCGCCGATGGACCGGGCGTGCTGGACGCGCTGGGTAGCGCCGCCCCCTGGTGCACGATCCGCCAGGCACGTGCCGGTGCAGTCGAGTACCGGATCCTCGCGCGGCAGGCGGACCTGCAGGCGGACGCCAATCCGGATAGTCTCGGCGCTGGCGACCCCGTCTGAGCACGGCGCCTGACCCATTCGCAGAACGACGAGGAACGCCCCGATGACCACTGCCATCTATCCCGGCACGTTCGATCCGATGACGCTCGGCCACGAGGACCTGACACGCCGGGCCGCGCTGCTGTTCGACCACGTGATCGTTGCGGTGGCAGACAGCCGTGCCAAGCGCCCGTTCTTCACGCCGGACGAGCGGGTGGAACTCGCGTCCGAAGTGCTGCGACCGCTGAAGAACGTATCGGTCGTGCGCTTCTCCGGCCTGCTCACCGATTTCGTCCGTTCGCAGAATGCGCGCGTGATCGTGCGCGGCCTGCGCGCGGTGTCCGACTTCGAGTACGAATTCCAGCTCGCCGGGATGAACCGCAAGCTGTTCGCCGAGCTCGAGACGGTATTCCTCACGCCGGGCGACCCCTACATGTTCGTGTCCGCGACCCTGGTGCGCGAGATCGCGCTGATGGGCGGCGACATCGCGCAGTTCGTCAGCCCGCGCGTCGGCGCGCAGGTCCTGGCCAAGCTGCGCGAGCAGCCGTCCGTCGCCTGAGCGGAGAATCGGCGTGGCCCTGATGATCACCGACGCCTGCATCAACTGCGACGTGTGCGAGCCGGCGTGCCCGAACTCGGCGATCTCGCCGGGCGAGGAGTACTACCTGATCGACCCGACCCGTTGCACCGAATGCATCGGGCATTTCGACACGCCCCAGTGCGCGGAGCTGTGCCCGGTCGACTGCATCCCGCTCGATCCCGAGATGGTCGAGACGCGCGGGCAGTTGCTGGAAAAGTACGCCGGATTGATCAAGGCGGGCATCGCCCGGTCGCCTGGCACCCGCTAGCGCTGGCACTTCACGCAGTAGAAGGTCGAGCGGTTGCCCTGCCTGATCAGGCGCACCGGTGAACCGCAGGCCGTGCAGGGTTTGCCGTCTCGGTCGTAGACGCGGAACGTGTCCTGGAAGTGCCCGGCCTGCCCGCTGCTGTCGACATAGTCGCGCAGGCTGCTGCCGCCGGCCTCGATGGCTCGCGCCAGGATGGTCCGGACCTCGGACACCAGCCGCCCGAGCCGTGGCAGCCCGACCCGGCGCGCGGGCGTGCGCGGGTTGATGCCGGCCGCGAACAGCGCCTCGTTCGCATAGATGTTGCCGACGCCAGCCACCACGCCGCCCTCCATCAGCACCAGCTTGATCGCGGCGCTGCGGTTGCGCGTCACGCGGTAAAGGTATGCTGCGTCGAACGCATCGGTCAGTGGCTCGGGGCCGATCGCCGACAGCAGCATGTGCTCGGGCGCACCGGCCGGCAGCCACAGCACCGCGCCGAAGCGGCGCGGATCGCGCAGGCGGATCGACAGCCCGTTCGACAGTTCCAGGTCGACGTGGTCATGCTTTGCGAGCGGTTCGTCGCGCGGTACCACCCACAGCCGCCCTGACATGCCCAGGTGCACCAGCAGCCGGCCGCGACCTTCGCAGTCGAACAGCAGGTACTTCGCACGGCGATCGATCGCATCGATGCGGGCGCCGGCGACGGCGGCCTCCATGCCGTCGGTGACCGGCCAGCGCAGCGACCGGTTGCGCACGACGGCCCGCTCGATCCGCTGCCCGACCGTACGCACCGCGAGGCCGCGGCGCGTGGTCTCCACCTCCGGCAACTCAGGCATCGGCTGGATGCTGCCCGATCGCGTGCCGGCTGCTGGCCGCCGGCGCCAATCAGCGCCAGTTCGGTTCGAACATACGCCGCGCGGTCTCGCGCGACAGGTGGTATTGCAGGCCTTCGTCGGGGCGCAGCACGATCCAGTCGTTGCCTTCGCGCGAGGCGAGGTGCACGGTGATCGCCTTGCCGTCCTTCGTACGCACGATCGTCGCGTCCTTGCCGGGCTTGAGCTTCATCGGCTGGGTCAGCGTACCCGAGGCGAGCTTCCATTCGTCGATGAAGCGGTTCAGGTCGTCCTGGGTCGGCGTGATCAGGGGCTTCGGCGAGACCGCCCAGTTGCCGTCGACCTGCTCGACCTTGAAGCCGGGCATCTCGACGCCGGTGATCTGCTGCTCGGGCGTGGTCCACAGACGGTTGTCGGCCATGCGCTCCGGCTGCGGCGGGATCGCCTGTGCGTACTGCGGATTCACCATGTAGACGGAGTCGCCGGTCATCACGTACTGCATCTTCATCATCCGGTTGATGGTGCCGAAGGTGAAGGTCTGCTTGTCGAGCATGACGGTGGCGAACGGGGGTTCCAGCTCGAAACGGGCGAGGTCGGTGGCCGGAAGCTTCTGGTCGCTGACCGCACGCACCAGGTCGGCCAGCCGGCGCGCCTCGAAGTTGTCGGCGCGCGCGCGGAACGGCTTCGTGAGGTACCACTGCTCGCCTTCGAGTTCGAGCACCACCGGGTCGCCCCTGCGCAGCTTGACCTCGATGCGCTTGATCTCTTCCGGCTTCAGCGTGGACAGCTTGTGCTCGACCGGCTTCGGCTCTTCCGGCTTCGGCTTGAAGAACAGAAAGGCACCTAGCCCGAGCACGAGCACGAGCAGCAGCGCATTGATGATCAGGGTCTTCTTCACGGGCGTACCTTGGTAACGGCTGGGGTCTGACCCCGCGGGGTCAGACCCCAGGGGTTCAGCCTCGGGATCAGGCCTTCCGGCGGCGGCGCCACCAGATCGTACCGCCGGTCACCAGGAAGCCCAGCGGCAGCAGTACGAGGAAGCCGTAGACGATCACCATCATCGACGTGCGGTTGAGCGTCAACGAGGAATCGAGCGTCCCGCGCGGCTGCACGGTGATCAGGTTCTCGTCGCCGGAGAGCCAGTTGATGATGTTGATGCCGAGATCCATGTTGCCGACCATGCCGACATACTGGTTTGCCAGGAAATGGCCAGAGCCGATCACCACCACGCGCTGCGGACGGTCGTTCAACGTGCGCTCGAGCGCGATGCCTACGGTGACCGGGCCGGGCACGTCGCGGCCCTTGTCGAAGCTGACCGACGAGGTGCCTTCGGCGATCGGGCTCATCTCCAGCCAGCCGCGCGGTGCGACCTCGATCAGTGGCGTCTCGCGCCAGTCGCGGCTGCCGTCGACGCCGATCGAGCGCGCGAACGGCAGGATCGTGTTCAGCGTGAAGTTCTTCGCGATCGGGTGCTGGCCGTAGCCGGTGGCCACCGCCATCGTCGGCTGCGCGTTGATCAGCTGGGCCGACGGATCGACCACCGTGCCCGGGTTGAGCACCAGCCCGAAGATGTCGGCGATCGGCTGCAGGCCGCGCATCGGCTCCTGGTCGACCAGCCACAACAGGCTGCCGCCCTTGTTGATCCAGTCCTTGATCTTCTTCACCTCCGGCGGCAGCAGGTCGACCTTGGGCCCGGCGATGATCAGGATCTTCAGGTCGGCGGGCACTTCCTGTGCCAGGGACAGGTTCAGGGGACCGGTCGCGAAGCCCTTGTTCTCGAGCTGGCGGCCGAACAGGCCGAGATCATGGTTGGCCTTGCCGTCGATCACGCGTTCGCCATGGCCGTCGAGCGACATCACCATGCGCTCGGCGCCGCGCGCAAGCCGCATGATCAGGTTGGCAAACGCCTGCTCGGTCAGCGTGTTGATGTTCTCGCTGCGCTTGCCGTACTCGACGACCATCTCGCCGTTCACGGTAACCCCGGCGGCCTGCGCCAGCTTCGGCTGTTCGCGCGGATCGATGAACGACAGGTTGATGTCGGGTTTCAGCCGCTGATAGGGCGCCAGGAAGTCGCGGACCATCTTGCGCAGGTCTTCCTGGCCGGTCGCGTACGAAGTGATGGTGACCGGCTCGGTCAGCTGCTTCAGCATGTCGATGGTCGGCTGCGACAGCGTGTTGCGGGCGTTCAGGCTGACGTCCCATTCCTTCTTGTACTCGCGGGCGACGTACGAAAGGAGGCCGGCCAGCACCAGCACGAGCACGACGAACAGCCAGTTCTGGGCCGACAGCTTCAGTCGGAACTTGCGATCGATATTGGTGGCCATCAGTCTGCCTGGTTCTAGGGAGTCGGTTGGCGGTGCGGGGAGACGGGTGTGCCGGCGCCGTCGGGAGTCAGCCGCCGAGGCGGTCGGAATCGAGCCGGCGGATCGCGAGGATCAGGAACACGGCGGTGAACACCAGCAGGAAGATGATGTCGCTGGTGTCCATCAGGCCCTTGGTGAAACTCTCGTAGCGACGGATCAGCGCAAGCATCAGGAACGGGCTGTCGGGGCTCGCCTGGGACATGTTGAGCAGCCACAGGCCGAGCAGCGTCGCCAGCGTGGCCGTGGCTGCCACCACCGGTTGGGCGGTGAGCGAGGAGAAGAACACGCCGACGGCCGCGAACGCGGCGATCAGCAGCGCCAGCCCGAGCGACAACGTGCCGAGCAGGCCCAGGTCGAGCCGGCCGCCGAGGTACATCGACGAGGCCATCACCAGGATCAACACGACCGACAGCATCAGGAACGAGTACAGGCCGACGAACTTGCCCAGCACGATCTGCGTCATCGACAGCGGCGCCGAGATAAGGAAGGTCATCGTCTGGTTGCGGCGCTCTTCTGCGATCAGGCGCATCGACAGCAGCGGCACCGCCATGATGAGGATCACCGCGGCTGCGCCGAAGATCGGTGCGACGATGATCTCGGTGACGCCGGGCGGGGTGTCCATCTGCATGAGCTGAGTCTGCACCGTGAGATAGGCATCGAGCCGCGTCACCAGGATCCACGCCATCGTGACCTGGAGGAAGGCAAGCACTACCCATGCGAGCGGTGACGAGAAAAGCGCGCGCAGTTCCTTGGCGGCAAGGGTGAAGATCATCAGGCGTGCTCCTCGCGATGGGTCAGCTGCACGAATACGTCCTCGATGCTGGACACAGCGGGTGCCAGCTGGAACAGGTTCCACTTGCCGTCCCACGCTGCCTGGACCAAGGCATCGGTGGGGTCGTTGTCCGGCGCCGGTTGCACGCGGAACAGGCCGCCGCGCGCCAGTTCGACCTGCGCGACACCCGGCACGGCGGCGATGGCTTCGATCGGCGGCGCGTTGCGCAGGCCGAGCATCAGGCTGCGGCCGCGGAACGCCTTGACCCCGCCCAGCGAGTCGGCAAACACGAGCTTGCCCTTGTGGATGATCTGCACGCGGTCGCACACCTGCTCGACCTCGGGAAGAATGTGCGTCGACAGGATCACGCTGTGCGCGCCGCCGAGCTCGC
Organism: Rhodocyclaceae bacterium; assembly: GCA_020248265.1. Lineage (NCBI taxonomy): Bacteria > Pseudomonadati > Pseudomonadota > Betaproteobacteria > Rhodocyclales > Rhodocyclaceae > Rhodocyclaceae bacterium. The sequence goes on along the minus strand of JADCHX010000018.1, from coordinate 8,699 downwards.
GGATCAGCGCGCGGATGTCGCGGATCTGGTTCGGGTCGAGGCCGACTGTCGGTTCATCGAGGATCACGACATCCGGGTTATGGATGATCGCCTGGGCGATGCCGACGCGCTGCTGGTAGCCCTTGGAGAGTGCGCCGATCAGTCGCTGGCCTACGTCGCCGATGCCGCAGCGCTGCTTCGCGCTCTCGACCGCCGCCGGGAGTTCCTTCTTGGGCACGCGGTGAAGGCGTCCGGCAAGCTGCAGGAACTCGTTTACCGTGAGGTCGCGGTACAGCGGCGGGGTCTCGGGCAGGTAGCCGATGCGCGCCTTGGCGTCGGTCGGGCGATCGAGCATGTCGATGCCGCAGATCTCGACCTGCCCCGCGCTGGGCGCGAGGTTGCCGGTGAGCATCTGCATGGTGGTCGTCTTGCCTGCGCCGTTGGGCCCGAGGAAGCCGAGCACTTCGCCGCGATTGAGCTCGAAGCTCACCTTGTCGACCGCCACGCGTTCGCCGAACTGGCGGGTCAGGTCGGTCGCGCGGACGGTCTGGTTCTGATCGGGGGTGTTCATCGATGGGCCAGTCGTGACTGTTGCGTCTGCAGGGTGGAGGTGGGGCGGGGAGATGGAGCGACTTCGGAGGCCAGGGCCGCGCGGACACGGACAACGCAGAGCGCCCGGGACGGTCTCCCGCAGGACGCCATGCAACCACCCCACGCTTCATCGGCCGGACATCTTCCGCTTTCGTGGCGGCATGCGCGACGGGCAGACAGAACACCGCCGGTCGGCTTGTGACGGCGCGCAAATATACCTAAACTCTTTGCAAACATGAACAATTTCGGAAACTGTGCTCAACGTCCTGCCGTCGGCTTGGCGCCGGCTGGATGTCCCGGCAGGCCGGTCAGCCAGTTCCCTGCACGCCTTGGGGTACCGGCTTTGACCCAGAAACCCCGCTTCGGTTCCTGCATATCGACCCGAGTTCCGGCCGCCCGGCTCGCTTCGTGCATCGTCCGCGCTTTGGGCGCGTCGATGATTGTCCTGGGTGCCGGTCTGGCGCCGGGGTTTGCCGCAGCCGGCCAGATGGCTCCCGAGAGCCTCGCCCGGACATGGCTGGCGGAGGTGGCAGCCGGCGTGTCGGTCGGCGGATTGGCGCAGACCGGCGCGCCCGTGCCGCGCGCTGCCGGCAGCGATGAAGGCCCGGCGATCGACCCGCGCCTGCCGCGCATGGAACTCAGCCGGCAGGTAATGTTCCAGTACCTCCTGGCCGAGATCTCCGCCCAGCGCGGACGTTACGACATCGCCACGGCGGCGCTGAACGACCTCGCCAAGTCGACGCGTGATCCGCGCATCGCGCAGCGCGCGACCGAGGTCGCGTTGCGCGCCGGTGCGTTCAAGCAGGCGGTCGAGGCTTCGGACACCTGGGTGTCGATCGATCCCGATTCCGTACAGGCGCGACAGACCATGGTCGCGCTGCTGGTCAACGGCGGCCTGCTCAACGCCGCGGTGCCCCATCTCGATCGGTTGCTGGTGAACGAGGGCGAGAATATCGGGCGCGGCTTCATGCAGCTCGGCTCACTCTTCGCGAAGCAGTCCGACCGGGCCGCCGTGCTCGGCGTGGTGCGCGAACTGGCATCGAAGCACCAGGGCCTGCGCGAAGCCCGACTGGCCGTCGCACAGGCCGCCTGGACAACGCAGGACTTCGCCCTCGCCCTGTCCGAGGTGCGCGAGGCACAGCGCATATCGCCCGACTGGGAACTGGCGGCGCTGTTCGAGACGCAGATCCTCGCCCGACGTTCCAATGCCGAGGCGATGGCCCAGTTGCAAAGGTTCGTCGACGCCAACCCGAAGGCGACCGAGGCGCGGATGAACCTTGCCCGGCTTTACGCGGCCGAGCAGCGGCTGCCGGAAGCTCGTCTCGAGTTTCAGCGGCTGGCCGCCAGTTTCCCCGATAACGGCGAGCTCGCGCTGGCGATCGGGCTGCTGTCGCTGCAACTGGAAGATTTCGAGACCGCCGACGAGCAGTTCCGCAAGCTGCTTGCCGGCCAGCCGAAGGATGCAGACGCGCTGCGCTACTACCTCGGGCGCACGGCCGAAGGACGCCGGCAGTTCGGCGACGCGATCAAGTGGTACCGCGCGGTCGAGGCGGGCGAGCAGCGCATTCCGGCGCAACTGGCCGAGGCTTCGGTGCTGGCGCGCCAGGGGCGCACACGGGAAGCCCGCGCGGTGCTGCGCCGGATCGTCCCGGCGTCGCTCGAGCAGCGCACGCAACTCATCCTCACCGAAGCGCAGGTCCTGCGCGAGGCGAAGGATTTCCAGGGGGCATTCGACCTTCTCAGCGAGGCGCTGGCCAAGGCGCCGGACACCGTCGACCTGCTCTACGATCAGGCGCTGCTGGCCGAGCGGCTCGGCCGGTTCGATGTCGCCGAGAAGAACCTGACACGCGTGATCGATATCCGTCCCGACCATGCGCACGCCCACAATGCACTCGGCTACTCGCTGGCCGACCGTAATGTGCGGCTGGAGGAGGCACGGACGCTGATCGAGACTGCGCTGAAGCTGTCGCCCGACGATCCGTACATCATCGACAGCATGGGCTGGGTGTTCTTCCGCATGGGCGATGGCGGCAAGGCGCTCGATTACCTGCAGCGTGCCTACAGGCTCAAGCGCGATGCCGAGATCGCCGCGCACCTGGGCGAAGTGTTGTGGACCCAGGGCCGGCGGGACGAAGCACAGCGCATCTGGGACGACGCCCTGAAGGCGAGCCCGGACAACGAAGTGCTGCAGGGCACGGTCAAGCGCCTGCGCAAGTGAGCCGGCGTGATGCCAGGGGCGACGGCCCCGCGGCTTGCCCCGGGCTGTCGCGCCGCCGGGCGCTTCAGACGCTGCCGATCTTCCTCTCGGGCCTGTTGTACGGTTGCGCCGGGATGCCGGCCGGCGATTTCGTCATGTCCCCCGTTACGGCCGATGCCGACCCCGCGTTCGAATTGTCCGGGCGGCTCGCGATCCGCCAGGCAGAGCAGGCGCTGTCGGCCAACCTGCGCTGGCGTTTCGACGGACAGGGCGAGGAGATGGTGATCTCGGCCCCGCTCGGGGCCGGGTCGATCGAGATCGCGCGCGATGCGGCCGGCGTCACGCTGCGCACCGGCGGCAAGGTCGAGCGCGCGGCCACGGTCGAGGCCTTGATGCGTGGCACACTCGGTTTCGCGCTTCCACTCGACGGCTTGCGCTACTGGGTACGCGGCCAGACCGGACCTGGCGGCGCTGCAGTGCGCATCGTGCGCGACGCAGCGGGCCGGATCGAATCGTTCCACGAGGCCGGCTGGGATATCGTGATCCCGGTGTTTTCGGCGCCGCCGCTGGCCGCGTTGCCGCGGCGCATCGACGTTGCATCGGCGGAACTGCAGGTGCGTCTGGTTATCGACCAGTGGCAGGTCGTCCCCGCGTTCGTATCGATCGGGAGTGCGCCGAGGTGAGCCTCGCCGACTTTCCCGTGCAGCCGGATGGGATGCGCTACTTTCCCGCCCCCGCCAAGCTGAACCTGATGCTGCATGTCGTCGGTCGTCGCGCCGACGGCTATCACCTGCTCGAGACCGTGTTCCGCTTCATCGACCATGCCGACAGCGTGGGGCTCGCGCTGCGCGATGACGGTCGCATCGTCCGGCGCAGCGACCTGCCCGGCGTGGCGGAAGACGACGATCTTTCCGTGCGTGCGGCGCGTGCCCTTCAGCAGGCGACGGGCTGTCCGCTCGGTGCCGACCTCTCGCTCGTCAAGCGCATCCCCCAGGGCGGCGGACTGGGCGGCGGCAGTTCGGACGCCGCCACCGTGCTCCTGGCGCTGAACGCGCTGTGGCAGACCGGTCTGTCGCGGCAGGCGCTGCAGGACATCGGTCTCGCACTCGGTGCGGACGTGCCGGTCTTCGTGTTCGGACAGACGGCATTTGCCGGCGGAATCGGCGAAGAACTCGTGGCGATCGAAGCAGAACCAGCCTTCTACGTCGTGCTGGTGCCGCCGGTGCAGGTGCCGACCCGCGAGGTCTTTCAATCGCCGCATTTGACACGGGATTCGCCTGCCGCGAAAATAGCGGGTTTTCTGCATCCTCATTTCCGTTTTGCACTGGCGCCGGGACGCAACGATCTTGAGCCGGTGGTCGTGGCAGGCTATCCGACAGTCGGTGAGCATCTCTCCTGGCTGCGGCGGCAGGCACCGGCGGCGATGAGCGGGTCGGGTGCCTGCGTGTTCGGGGCGTTCGGTTCAGCGTCGGAAGCGGCGGCGGTCTTCGCCCGCCGGCCGGCGGAGATGACGGGGTTTGTCGCCGCCGGTCTCGACCGGCATCCGTTGTGGTCGCTCGCCGCGACGGGTTGTAGGCAACCGAGCACGCAGCCGAGCACATAACCGAGCATCAAGGCATTATCGGAGCAGCCGTCGCATCGCATGCTCCTGCATCATCGGCAGTCACTGCCAAGGTTTCTTGGGGAGTCGCCAAGTGGTAAGGCACCGGATTTTGATTCCGGCATTCGTAGGTTCGATCCCTACCTCCCCAGCCACTACACCGACCGCCGCGCGGGCCCTGCCTTCGCGGCGGTCTTTCCCTTCGACCGTTCCGTTTCTGATGACTCGGCTCACGACTTCGCGAAAGTGGCAGCAGCAACGGCAGCGACGGCTGCAAGCCCTGCGCGACGCAAGGATGGTCCATGGCCTATGACCGGTTGATGGTTTTCTCGGGTTCTGCCAGCCACAAGCTGGCCGAAGGCGTGGTGCGCCACCTGAACATCCATCTCGGGCGCGCCAGCGTCGGCAGGTTCAGCGATGGCGAGACCATGGTCGAACTGCTCGAGAACGTCCGTGGCAAGGACGTGTTCGTGCTGCAGTCGACCTGCTCGCCCGCGAACGACAACCTGATGGAACTGATGGCGATGGTCGATGCGCTGAAGCGCTCGTCGGCCGCGCGGGTCACCGCCGCCATCCCGTATTTCGGATACGCCCGGCAGGACCGCCGGCCGCGTTCGGCGCGGGTGCCGATCACCGCGAAGGTGGTGGCCAACATGCTGCAAAGCGTCGGCGTCGACCGCGTGCTCACGATGGACCTGCACGCCGACCAGATCCAGGGGTTCTTCGATATCCCGGTCGACAACATCTACGGCCTGCCGATCCTGCTCGGCGATGTGTGGAAGCGCGATTACCAGAATCTGTGCGTGGTCTCGCCGGATACCGGCGGCGTGGTGCGCGCCCGCGCGATGGCCAGCCGGCTCGAAGCCGACCTGGTGATCATCGACAAGCGCCGGCCGAAGGCCAACGTGTCCGAGGTGATGAACATCATCGGCGACGTACAGGGGCGTACCTGCGTGATCGTCGACGACATGGTCGATACCGCCGGGACGCTGGTGAAGGCGGCGCAGGCACTCAAGCACGCCGGCGCGGCGCGCGTCGCCGCCTACTGCACGCATGCCGTGCTCTCCGGCCCGGCGATCGAGCGTATCTCCGGTACCGACGACCTCGACGAACTCGTGGTCACCGATACCATCCCGCTGTCCGAGGCGGCACGCAACTGCGGCGACCGCATCCGCCAGTTGTCGGTTGCCTCGCTGCTCGCGGAGACGATCCTGCGCGTCAGCAACGAGGATTCGGTCAGTTCGCTGTTCATGGACTGACGCCGTACCCGGGTCCGGGATTTCCCCGGGCCTGCCACCGCCGGCCTTGAGCCGGCGGCTTCAACCCGGCGCTCTGGTCGCGGAGCGTCTTTCACAAGGAAACATCATGTCCCTCGAAGTCAGCGCGAAATCGCGCACATTGCAAGGCAAGGGTGCGAGCCGCCGCCTGCGCAGCGCCGGGTCGGTTCCCGGTATCCTGTACGGCGGAAATGCACCGGCGCAGTCGATCGAACTCGAGCACAAGGCGCTCTGGTTCCAACTGAAGAGCGAAGCGTTCCATGCGTCGATCCTGACCATGCACCTCGATGGCCAGACGCAGCAGGTGCTGTTGCGCGACGTGCAGATCCATCCGTGGCGCCAGCTGATCCAGCACGTCGATTTCCAGCGCGTGGCCCAGGACCAGGAAGTGACGATGCGCGTGCCGCTGCACTACGTGAACGCCGAGCAGGCCCAGGCGGTCAAGTTCGGCGGCGCGATCGTCACGCACATCATGAACGAGATCGAAGTCGCCTGCCTGCCGAAGTACCTGCCGGAGTTCATCGAGGTCGACCTCTCGCAGATCACCGTCGGCCACAGCGTTCACATGTCCGATCTGAAGCTGCCGGAAGGGGTGCGCCTGCCGGGCCTGGCTCGTGGCGATTCGCCGGTGGCGAGCGCGTCGATCCCGCGTGGCGCAGCCGAGGAAGACAAGACGGCAGCAGCATCGGCGGGTGCCGACAAGAAAGACGAGAAGAAAGAGCCCGAGAAGAAGAAGTAATCGGGTCTTCTGTCACACCCCGGGCCCGCGTCGCTCCCAAGCGCGCGGGCCTTTCTCTTCCAGACTTCCATGAAACTGATCGTCGGCCTCGGCAATCCCGGCTCGCAGTACGAGCGTACCCGACACAACGCCGGGTTCTGGCTCATCGACCGGCTCGCCCGCTCGGCAGGCGTCCACCTGCAGAACGAGCCACGCTACTACGGTCTGGCCGTGCGCACGCCGATCGCTGGTGAATCGTGCTGGCTGCTCGAACCACAGACTTTCATGAACCTCAGCGGCAAGTCGGTGGCGGCGCTGGCGAACTTCTACAAGATCGAGCCGTCCGACGTGATCGTCGCGCACGATGAACTCGACCTGCCGGTCGGCACCGTCAGGATGAAGCTCGGCGGCGGCTTCGCCGGCCACAACGGCCTGAGGGATATCACCGCCCAGCTGGGTACCCGCGATTTCTGGCGGTTGCGGCTGGGTATCGGGCACCCGGGCGATAAGGCACTGGTGCATTCGTACGTACTCAACCCACCGCGACCCGAGGAGCAGTCAATGATCGACGAGTCGATCGACCGAGCCCTTGGCGTGATCGACTGGATCGCACGCGGCAACTACGAAGCAGCGATGCTTCGCCTGCACACCAAACCCCGATGACTGGGGTCTGACCCTGGGGTCAGACCCCAGGGTCAGACCCCAGGGTCGCCTGGCGGGCATATCCCACATCACTCGTCCGATCGATCGGCAGGAGTCAACATGAGTCTCAGATGCGGCATCGTCGGCCTGCCCAATGTCGGCAAGTCCACCCTGTTCAATGCGCTGACCAAGGCGGGCATCGCGGCGGAGAACTATCCGTTCTGCACGATCGAGCCGAACGTGGGTGTGGTCGAGGTGCCGGATCCGCGTCTCGCGCAACTGGCCGACATCGTGAAGCCGGAGAAGGTCGTGCCCGCGGTGGTCGAGTTCGTCGATATCGCCGGCCTGGTGGCCGGGGCTTCGAAAGGTGAAGGGCTGGGCAACCAGTTCCTGGCCAACATCCGCGAGACCGACGCGATCACGCACGTGGTGCGCTGCTTCGACGACCCGAACGTGATCCATGTGTCGAACAAGGTCGATCCGCTCGCCGACATCGAGACGATCAACACCGAACTCGCGCTGGCCGACCTCGCAAACGTCGAGAAGCAGGTGCACCGGGTGTCGAAGCTGGCGCGTTCTGGCGGCGACAAGGAGGCCGCAAGACTGCTGCCGCTGCTCGAGCGTTGCCGCGCACAACTCGACCAGGCGAAGCCGGTGCGGGCGCTGGCGCTGGACGAAGATGAGCAGGCGCTGCTCAAGCCCATCTGCCTGATCACGGCGAAGCCGACGATGTACGTCGCGAACGTGAAGGAGGGCGGTTTCGAAGGCAACGCCTACCTTGACGCCGTGCGTCGGCATGCCGAGGCCGAAAAGGCGCCGGTGGTCGCGGTCTGTGCCGCGATCGAGGCCGAGATCGCCGACCTGGCCGACGAGGACAAGCAGGTGTTCCTCGCCGACCTCGGCATGACCGAGCCGGGCCTGGACCGCGTGATCCGCGCCGGTTTCAGCCTGCTCGGCCTGCAGACCTACTTCACCGCGGGGGTGAAGGAAGTACGCGCCTGGACGGTGGCAATCGGCGCCACTGCGCCGCAGGCTGCCGGCGTGATCCACACCGACTTCGAGCGTGGCTTCATCCGGGCCGAGGTGATTGCCTTCGCCGATTTCGTCGCGCTCAAGGGCGAGCAGGCGGCGAAGGAGGCCGGGAGGATGCGGCTGGAAGGCAAGGAATACGTCGTGAAGGACGGCGACGTCATGCACTTCAGGTTCAACGTCTGACGGTCGGAGCGGATTCCGGCGGTCTTCTCGGGACCTCTCCGGAATATCAAAGTATTGATTTGCATAGGTAAGATGGTCCGGGCGGTACCGCCGGGCACCGTTGCAAGCCGATTCGAAAGTGATTGGCGTCTCGGGTATGGACTGTTCGCCACCCCGAAAATTGGTAGCTCACCACCAACGGGCTGACGAAGGAGAGCATGTTCGCCATCGGCGACTACGCCGTGGCGCCCCGGGGCGAGACGCCAGAACAGGCGAAGGCCCGACGCGACGGCGGCCGCTTCACCCTGGCCGAGGCCCGCGACGAGCGCATGCGGGCGCGGGACCTCGACAAGCAGGGCATCAATCCGGCCCACGAACGCCAGCGCGCGCGCCTGCGCCGAGACCAGGACGGCGCCACCACCTTCGAGTCGGTGACCCGAGAGTGGCTGGCCATGAAAGACTGGGAGGAGATCACCAAGGCGCGCCGCCTCAACATGCTGC